>JAHITX010000041.1 GCA_018817425.1 Pseudomonadota bacterium | reverse complement strand
TCAGACATATTGCCTTGAATATGATTAAAAAAGAAACAACACCGAAAAAGAGCATAAAATCAAAACGACTTAGGGCTGGTTGGGATAATGATTATCTTATGAAAGTCCTGGCAGGTTGATTTCTAAATGCGGTTACCCTGATTGTACGATCTCTTTGTATTGACATATCTGAGATAAAATGCTTCAATTTAAAAAAAACTAATCCGTATTATCTGAATTTGATTTTTTTACAGCAATTAAATATCTACCTCATATTCAATCAAGCCTGATATTGGCACATGGAAAACCGTGTTTGGTAACCAGCCGATATCATTAACTTAGATATAACTAATCAAGAAAGAGAACTACTGTCTACTCCATAAAATAATCAACACCATAGAGGCGTACAGTCAGATCGACATTGCGCCAATTATAAAAAAGGAAATAGCAATGAATCTAATGTTTATTTTTCGGTTTGTGACATGCTTTTTGTTTATATCGTTTACAGGATTTCTTTTTCAAGGACAAGCATCCGGCGGAGCAATCAAAGATACCGAGTCCGCCTCTCATGCCAATACTGCAGCCACCCAGACCATAGTGAATACATATGAATATGCGGGTGTAAAAATTGTTCAGTTCAACCTTGCTGTACTGTCGCATCATTCCTATATGGTTGTGAGCGGCAAAGATGCGCTGGTTGTTGATCCGGATCGTGATATCCAGGTTTATCTCGACACAGCCAAAAAAGAAGGATGGACGATCAAAGGGGTTTTTCTCACACATTCGAACGCCGACTTTGTAGCAGGTCATATAGAATCCTCAAAAGCGGTCGGCTGTCCCGTCTATCAAAACAAGGATAGTGGCGCTCAATACAAGATCAAGGCTCTTTCCGATGGGCAGTCTATCCCTTGGGGCGAGATCGTTTTAAAATTTCTGAGCACTCCAGGCCATACTCCTGATGGCATGTGCGCTCTGGTCTTCAGTAAGGATAACAAGGTAAGCCCCAAGGCAATCCTGACCGGTGACACTTTATTTGTTGGTTCCATCGGCCGACCGGACCTGATGGGCGGAACTGTGGCGGCTGCAACGCTGGCAGGTATGAGCTATGACACCTGGACCAACAAGCTTTCCAAACTTGATGATAGTGTTGTAGTACTGCCTGCCCACGGCGCAGGATCTCTTTGCGGTGCTCACTTAAGAGATGAGCCCTCATCGACCATTGGTACTGAAAGAGCGACCAACCCCTATCTTCAGCATAAGAGCAGAAACGATTTCATTACAGCTGTGCTTGAGGGTCTGCCCGAAGCACCACAATATTTCAAGCACAATGCAAAAATGAACCGGGAAGGACCCGCTCCAGTAGATTGGAATGCGGCAATGCCAAAAACCCCATACCTTAATGCAAAACTTTCAGACACTTCCAGGTTTTATATAGTTGATTTACGGGATGCCAAAAGTTTTGCCTCAGGACACATTCCGAACTCTGTTAATATCGCCCTGCGTGGCCGCCTGGAGACATGGGTGGGCATCATGGTGCCATGGGGCAGTAAAATAGTTCTGTGCGGCAATTCTGAGGAAATTAAAGAAGCACGCTTTCGTCTGTATAGAGTCGGCTATGACATAGCTGGGACGCTATCGTTTGAAAAGTGGAATGCTGCAAAACAGCCTGTGTACAAAAATATCCCCATTTCTCCGCAGGAACTCTATAAACAAATGCAAAACGGCACAGCCCCGGTAATTGTTGATGTCCGCCTGCCAAATGAGTGGATGGGTTTACGGATTGGAAATGTTGTGAACATGCCTTTAAATCAATTAAGCGAGCTGGCTGTTAAACTGGACCCCAGGGAACCGGTGGTAACGGTTTGCAATTCTGCATACCGCAGCAGCATGGGAATCGGTTTACTGGAGCGCAGAGGTTTCAAGGAGGTGGCAAGTATGGAAGGTGGAAGCGAGGCCTGGATTCAAGCAGGATTGCCGGTCATCCAACCAATGGCACCAGGGGTTGCTTCTGCCCAACTCAAAAGGGTAGTAAAACTACCGGATCTTATCGACCCGGCCCAGTTCAAACGCATGTTAATGGACTTGCCAGGCACCTTCGATATTGTTGACATCCGGCCTGCTGAGCATTTTAAAGATTACAACATACCGGGATCACAGAATGTAGATATTGCCGATCTGATAAACAATCCTGCCTATCTTACAGGTGCAGGACCACTTGTGATCGTAGATCGGAACGGATCACTTGCGATGGTGGCAGGAGGCATACTTTCACAGAAAACCAAAAGACAGATCAAGGTCCTATTCGGCGGTCTGGATGCATACTGGAATGCAGTAGAGATGGGTGAGCCGATTAAAGTTGTTCCAATTACTCCGAGCAGCGCCCCTGCGGTGCAACAGTTTGTTCCGACAGCTCCAACTCAACCTGCTCCACAAAAACCGCAAACACCGAAAAAGAAAAGTGCGGGGTGCTGATCATGAATGATAACTTAACCGATAAAATCAAAGATCGAAAGGCCTACATAAACCCCTATTTTGCAGGGGTTATGCTCGGAATAACCCTTTTGCTGTCATACCTGATCTTAGGAGCTGGGCTTGGTGCCTCCTCAGGCATCGCACGGGTGGGGGCATATTTCGAATTATCAGTCGCCCCGGCACGAACGCTGGCCAGTGAATATTTTGGAAGCTGGGGCCAACATCCGCTTAAATACTATCTTGTCTTTATGCTGGCTGGCGTGTTTTTTGGAGGGTTGATTTCGGCATTGCTGGCTAATCGCTGCGATGTCAAAGTAGAACGCGGCGCCAAATGTTCGCCCCGAAAGCGTCTTCTTTTTGCTTTGGCCGGTGGTATCATCGCCGGCTTCGCAAGTCGTCTTGCTAACGGATGTACTTCAGGACAAGCCCTAACCGGCAGCGCTGCACTCATTACAGGAAGCTTGCTCTTTCTTATCTTTATGTTTGCAGGCGGTTACTCCATCGCATGGTTTGTAAGGAGGCAATGGGATGATTGAAACTTTCTTTGGAAGCGGAACTCTGAATACACCTGCCGCTTTTCTGGCAAGTCTGCTCATTGGCATCGCATTTGGTGTGGCATTGGAACAGGCCGGATTTGGCAGCTCGCGACGCCTGGCAGGTATTTTTTACTTCCGTGATATGACCGTGCTGAAAGTCATGTTCACGGCAGTGATTGTAGCCATGATAGGCATTTGTTACGCTAAAGGCTTTGGCTGGATAACGCTTGAGAACGTCTACTTTCTGCATACGCTCTTTGCGGCACAAATCGTAGGAGGGGTGCTTTTCGGTGCCGGGTTTGTTATGAGCGGATGGTGCCCGGGCACAGGCGCTGTTGGGCTCGCATCGGGAAAGATCGACGCACTGGTTTTTCTCATTGGAGCAGCAGTCGGCAGCATGCTTTACAACGAAGTATACCCGCTCTTAGATTCGATTACAACTGCAGACCGAGGGGTTATTTTTGCATACGACAGTATGGGTGTTTCCGAAGCAAGCTTTGCCTTTTTCCTCACGCTGATTGCTGTTGGTTGTTTTTGGGGATCGGAATATATCGAAAAGAAACGACACGGCAAGGGTGAACGATGGGGAACGCCGTTTCTGAAGACATTCAGTGCCGTGTTAATCGTGGGCGCATTCGGCCTGTTTACAGTGTCCGGACAGCAGGCGATGTCGATATCATCTTGTACAAAAGCAGCACAGGAGACTGTGTTGCTGGATAGTCTGCAAAAAGGATTAGATCACATCGAACCACAGGAACTGGCAAATCGCCTGCTTGCGGGAGATCCATCAATTATGCTGGTAGATATAAGAACGCCGGCGGAATTTACTCAATTTCATATCCGATCCGCAATTAACATACAGGTTGCGGATCTTCCCATCTCCCTTGCCCAACATAAAAATAAGGGCCTGATCGTGCTGTATTCAAACGGCATGACACATCCGGCCCAGGCGCACGACAGTCTGTTTCGTCTTGGATTTAAAAACGTCTATTTTCTGACCGATGGTCTGGAAGGATTTTTAAAAACCTGTCTTAAGCCTATATCATTAAGGCAGGAACCGGTTTCCCGTTCTCTGGGCTTTAAAATCAATGCATGGCGTTCCTTTTTTCTTGCACCGAAGATTCCTGCCGACAACCCGGCAACAAACACCAATTTATCAACCGCATTGGATCTCTCCGCCCTGACGATACCCGGGCTGGTTGAAACAGATTGGCTTAACACGAACCTTGGGAAACAAGGTTTAAAGATCATTGATCTTCGCGCACAACCTGAATATAACTCCGGTCATATCCCAGGTTCGCTCAGTCTGAATATAGAAAGCATGAGGGGCTTGGTCCAGGGCTTGCCATCTTCGCTGCTGCCTGCGGCAATGCTGGCCGAACATTTTTCTTTGATGGGTGTTCGCCCGGATGATTTCATAGTTTTGGTCTGCACGGATAAGCTCCAGGATGCAACTCTGGCTGGTATGGCTTGCGAACGCTTACAACATATTTAAATCCATTGATGAGCTTCGGGAAATTTACTCAAAGCTTATTCCTACAAAGGCAACACCGGTTATTGTCCATTGCCGCACCGGTCATCAGGCAAGCCAGACATATTTCATTCTTGTCCGGCTCTTAGGCTATACTGATATTAAATGCTATGATGCAGGTTGGACGGAGTGGGCTGCCAGGCCTGAGTTGCCGGTGGAGTAAAGATATCTATAGTTTTACTGACATCTTAAATCCAAGGATAGGAAGAATTATCCACAAATCATGTAGGTGTTTTAATAATACGAGCCACTTTAAAAACGTTTCAGTTTGGTCAAGCTCAAGGCGGGAGAAAATTTCAACCACAGGAATACATCGAGTATTTCGAGGATAGCGCTAAAGGTTAGCGCTTATGCTTCACTACGTGTCACTTAGTGCGAAATTTGAGCCCAACGCAGAGATCGGCCAAAATGGGGTGTTTTGAAACTGGCTCAATACAGCTTGCTTTAAGCTTAGCTTTTAGACAGCTTCTCACAAAGATGCCCTTGCCTTTGGTTAATACTTTTGATAATAGATCAAATACAAGGGGCTACCATCCCGTTTTTTATGCCCATGCCTGGCGCACACAAGCTACTATTGGCGGAAATTGTTCCCTTGCCAAAAAACAGCACCGTAAAACATGAAGGGCACTAAAATATTTACTCGACTCGTCCAACCCACATTAACAGCAATTTGCACTTGGCTATTGTTTTTCCTGTCAGGTAAGCAGGCAAAGGAGAATTATTTATGGCATATAAAGATATTTTAAAAAATTCGATAAGAACTTTTGAAGATTTGGAAAAATGGCTTACTGCGCAGAAAGCAAGAGTTGATCCCAGGCTTAAGGAAGTAATTGCCAAATATCCTATGAGGGTAAATACTTATTACCTCGGTCTTATTGAAAAGATAAATGACGGTATCTGGAAACAAGCAATTCCTGATGTAGATGAACTTGAGCATTATATGGATCTTACAGCGGATCCACTGGATGAGGAAGGAGATATTCCGCTTGGAGGTCCAAGGACAATAATCCATAGGTATCCTGACAGGATTTTACTGTATGTGTCAAACGAATGTGCGATGTATTGCAGGTTCTGCACCAGAAAGAGAAAAGTAGGAGACGACCGGAAAAATCCATCGTCAGAAGATCTAAATAAGGGAATTGAGTATATTGCATCTCACGAAGCTATTAGAGACGTATTGATATCCGGTGGGGACCCATTACTGATTCAAAGCAAAAGACTTGATGAAATCTTAGATAAACTAACAAAAATTAACCATATTGAGTTAATAAGAATCGGCACAAGAGTACCGTGCGTATGGCCGCAAAAGATTATTGAAGACGTAGAACTGATTGAGGTATTAAGAAAACACACACCCAAGTCACTTAAAGATCCACAGCTCTATATAAACACGCATTTCAATCATCCTAACGAAATCACAGCCGAAAGTTATCAGGCTATTAAAATTTTAAGGGGTCTGGGCATTCCAATAGCAAACCAATGTGTTTTGTTAAAGGGAGTTAATGATGACTCTGATGTTATGAAAGACCTGGTACACGGCCTCGGCAAAATGGGAGTAAAACCTTATTATTTGTACTATACCGATCTTGTTGAGGGAACTGGTCATTTCAGAACAGATATATACAAAGGAAAAGAAATCTGCAGAGATCTTTGCGGAACCACTACAGGTTTTCTTCGCCCGACATATGTAGTAGATGCACAAGGTGGCAGAGGTAAAATTCCTGTAGATCTCGGATATTCAGAGGGAATCAGTGAAGATAAGAAAGGTGGAATTCTTGCTTCACCGATTGGGTTGGGAAAAGTATATTTAAACAATCCGATTGAAAGAATAGAAGGAAAGCCGAAAAGACATAATCGAAATACAAAATAAGGTTCAGAAAAGGAGAAAGTTAACTTTTTACAATATATCATTGCAGGTTCCGCAGTATATTTCACATATATGCTTTTTCAAAAACTTGCGTTAAGTTTTGCGGTTTCTTTTTTTCTTGTCCCGGCATTTTTATTTCTATTATTCTTTGCCATCAATTTTTTCAATTTGAAAACAGGGCGTATTGACGTAAAATCCGATAAAATATCCCCTGAAACCATTTATACAAAGGAGGCATAAAAGATGGAAGGTTACCCCAAAAACCTATCTTTTGCGGATTTTAAATCCAAATTCAAAATTCCGAAACTCAAACCCAGCCTTGCCGGCAAGCTTGGCCTTTTGATTGTACTATTGGCCATAGTTATAGTGATTTATAATTCTTTTTTGAAATACGTAGAACCGAATGAATATGGTATAAAACAGGTTGACATCGGTATCAACCGCGGCATTCAGCAAGAAATATACCAGACCGGACTTCATTTCATCATCCCGTTTATGCAAAAAATGCACTATCTGCCAAGAGACATTCAAGTTCTCGAACTTACAAAATATCCACGTACGGCTTCGATATATGCCAGAGAAGAAAAAGCTGCCCATATTCAAACATCAGATGGTTTTTTCGTAGATGTAGATGTGTCCATTCTTTATCACATCGCTGACCCGTATAAAGTGTTTACCATTATTGGTCCGGGCAATCTTTTTGAGGATAATGGAATTATTCCAAAAACGGAGCCAGCCTTAAAAGAAACGCTGGGAGAGCTCACAACGGAAGAATTCTATAACAGCCTGCTCCGTTCAGAAAAAGCGGAAGCGGCCAGGGTCAAGCTGAACGGGGAGCTCGAAAAAAAGGGAATCTATGTTGACCATGTGCTTGTCCGTTATTTTGAATACAGCCCGGAAATCCAGAAAAACATTGAAGAAAAAAAGCTAAAAGATCAGCTTGTTTTTAAAAACATGGCTGAAGCACGCGCAGCCATTGAAGAAGCCAAGTTGAAAAAAATAGAACAAGAAGGCAAAGTTATCGTTTCTGTTGAGATGGAAAAAGGGAAGGCTTATGTCACCAGAAAAAATGCGGAAAAGGATCTTTACTACCGAAAAAAGACGGCTGAAGCAAACCTTCTGGTAAAACTTGCCGAAGCCGAAAAGGTAAGACTTAAAAATGAAGCCTTAAAAGGGAAAGGCGCCGAAAGGATGGTCGGATTGAAAATGGCAAATGTATACAAGGGGCTTGATATTATTGTTCTGCCTAGCGATGGTCCTTCGGGGGTAAATCCGCTTGACCTTGATAAAGCACTGAAACTTTTTGATGTTAGAAAAGGAGGTGCGAAATGAAACGAATCTTCACAATGACCATAGCAATTATCATGTTACTTTCCATTCAAGGATGTATTTTTTATTCCACCGGTGAGACAGAGGTGGGGGTTAGAACAAGAAAACTTGCTTTATTCGGAGAAAAAGGGGTTGACCCAAAAGTATATGAGCCCGGATCAAAATATGTGTTCCTGCCTTTAATCAATGATTGGCACACCTTTGATACTAAACTTCAGAATTTAGAATTTACTTATCACCGGGGAAGGGGCGACAGAAGTACCAGGGATGATCTTTTGTTTAAAACCATAGATGGCAATGACATCAGTCTGGATGTGATTATCGTTTACAAAATAGACCGGGCCAAAGCATATCTGATACTCCAGAATGTGGCTCGGAATGATAAAGAGCTTCGCGACAAAATTGTCAGAACCATCACACGTAGTAAGCCCAGAGACATATTCGGAGAATTAAAAACTGAGGAATTCTATGTATCCGCTCTGCGAGAGGGGCAGGCAAAAAAAGCCAAAGAAGTACTCCAGTCAATGCTTGAGCCAATGGGGATTATCATAGAAAAGGTTCTTACAAAGGATTATCGTTTTAATCCAAAATACCAGAAAGCAATTGAAGACAAAAAGGTGGCAGACCAGCAAGTTGAAAGGAACAAGTCAGCGCAGCATGCAGCCACTGAGGAATATAAACGAAAACTGGAGGAAGTAAGAGGTGAAGTAAACAAGATTGTTGCAGATGTTGACGGTGAATACCTGAAGGCCAAGATCCAGGTAGATGTCTATTATGAGAAACAAATGTTGCTTGCTGAAGCAATCAAAGCCGAAGGAATAGCCGAAGCAAAAGGTATCAAGGAAATGAATGACGCCCTGAGCAGTATTGGCGGTGAAGCCTTGGTAAAGCTTGAGATTGCCGAAGCTCTGCAAGGTAAAAAAATTGTTCTGCTTCCGGTTTCGGAAGGTGGGATGAATCTTAAAACCACAGACATAAATGCCCTCTTAAACACCATGGGAGTTAAAAGCCTTTCAAATACAGGAGAAAAAAATAACAGTGTATTTATTAAAGATCAAAATAACAAAGGTAAAAAGCAATAAGGGTCTTTATTAATAACAGATCGAAAAGATAAAATACTCTTTTTCCTGCATACCTCAAACTTTTTTCGATACCGGCTGGCGTTTCCATGAGCTTTAAGCCAGCCGGTATCGAAACACCCCATCTCTTTGCCTGCGATATTTTAGTGTTGACATGCTAAATTAAGTTAAAATATATGTAGTACGTTTAACTGGCTGATGCCGGTTATTCATTTTTAACTTAATTGAATGCAAATATTAATCGTGAGATAGGAACTATGGGGAAACTGATTAAATTTCTTGATGACGCAAAAGCATGCCTTGCCCGTGTTGCATTAAATCGCAGGGAATATGTATTTATAAGTATCGCACAGGTAGGAGTTCTTGTAAAACGCTCAAGATTTGGAATTTTCGGTCCTAAATTGTATGAAGAAACGAACATAAGCAGCTGTATGAAAATGTCAAAAACTTTGGACAAAAACCTTCTTTCCCATAAATCCTTATCATATCTGCCAAAAAGCATGAACGACCCGGTACTCAAATCATTTACCCGCCTCGCCATCGAATCTAATTCGAGAGTTGAATTCTGTGCCAAAATAGAAAAAGCAAAACAGCTTATACCGCAAGGCAAATAATTAAACACCACCATACCGAATAACTATAACACAAATTTTTTGATTTTATATAAATTGCTTGTGACTGTATAGATTAGGTGAGATCGGCTAAACAATGCAAATTCATCATGTACAAAAAGACACACTAGTGATTTACTATGTTATACAGCTATTTTCATCCCTCACACATAAGGATCTAAAAATTGAGAAAAAATAGTTGCTTCATTACTATAATTATTCTTTCTGTTTTAATTGGATGTACTTCTGAGTTACCATCTCCCCATAATCAAGAAGGTGGCGTCTTCTCAGGCAGGCGGAACTTTCCTTTTAAAAATTTCACTCTCCTGACCGTCGATACAGGAAAGCAAAAAGCTGCTTTTGAGTTTCGAGAGTATACAGGAAGCGGCCTTCAGGCTCCGTTTGCAGAGCTTAATATAAAAATTGGACATAAGGAGTATAAAGTGACAAGCAAAGGTGTTGGGAATGGTCATTTAATGGTTAACGGAGTAGTTTATGCTTTTTATACGTTTAAGGAACATTTATTAATAGATCGTGATGGGAAGATTGTTGTAGAACAAGGTGAAGTGCATCATGGTATAAAGCCACTTATCAAATACAAAAACAGATGATGGCTCTGATTCAGGCGCTTTAAATTGTTGGAAATAAAATATGATTCAATGGTATAATAATCTCGATGTTAAATTGCAAGCCGCACTTATTGTAGGAGGGATTGCCTTTGTCATTGCGTGGGTAATGGATGGAGGATGAAACATAGCATTGGTTTTAATGGCCCTATCTCTTAATAAAACGGAATCATAACAGAATAAGCATAAGCATATACGCTTGTGATACTTAGAACCGTCCAGCTACAAACTCACCGCAGGAAATTTCAATATATACATCAAATTACATGATATATTTGCATTCTAACAAGCTATAACTTAAGCATATTGTTGTTTTCAATCCGGATAGGGATAATCTATCAGACAAACCTGTGGAATTATAACAATTGATACATATTTATATTGAAATGCAAAATAACAATTTTAACTTGACGTTTTATAAAACAGATATTATTATTCACAATATTTTTACGGCTGCAGTCAGTATAGTAGCATTGCTCTTTAAGGAACAGGTCCTTTTAAGGCGTCTGTCTTAAGCCGGAATTTTGAAACATCTTTTAAGGAGAAAAGAATTTTGGCAAACGGAATAGTAAAATGGTTCAGCAACAAAAAAGGTTATGGATTTATTGAGCAGGAAAACGGCGATGATGTTTTTGTTCATCACTCTGCAATAAATGGAACCGGTTTTAAAACTCTTGCCGAAGGTGAAAAAGTTACCTTTGATATTGAACAAGGTGAAAAAGGCCCAGCCGCTGTCAATGTAACGAAGCTATAGTTATTTTAAAAAATTAAAGGGTATCTCGTAAGGTTGCAGTTTTAGAACGGGACCTTTGAAAAACATCCAAACTTGTCAGGGTACACATAAGGGGTTCGCCTCAGTCGTATCTATCAATCGCAGAAATATTTCTTATCAGTGGAGCCAGTTTCAAAACGCCCCATTTTGGCCGATCTCTGCGTTGGGCTCAAATTTCAATCCTCGAAATACTCAATGTATTCCTGCGGTTGAAATTTTCGCCCGCCTTGAGCTTGACCAAACTGAAACGTTTTGAAAGTGGCTC
>JAHITX010000040.1 GCA_018817425.1 Pseudomonadota bacterium | reverse complement strand
TGCAGCAAAAGGAGTCTTTTCTTTTACCAGCCGAAGAGCTTCTATAGGATCGCCTCTTTCAATATGAGCAACATAACCCTGGATATCCAGATGTCCGGGACAAGTCATATGACACGGCGATACACAATCTCCGTAATGCTGCTCCAGCATTAAAGTTAAAATTCCTTTGCGGGTTTCCAAAACAAGAGGAGAATCCGTATGAACCACCATTGCTTCTTTAACCATTGTAGAACAGGAAGCAATAAGCTTGTTTTTGCCTTCCACTTCGACTACACAGATCCGGCAGGCTTCTTCAGGTTTTAACAATGGATTGTGACAAAGTGTTGGAATAAAAATCCCTTCCTGAACAGCAGCCTGCAAGAGGGTACTTTCGGATTCCGTGGTAACAGTTTGACCATTTATAGTAAGAGATACTTTTGACATATATCGCTCCGATATAAGTATTTATTTGTTGTTAAGTAAAACATTCCAGATATATATAAAAGGAATGTGTTCACAAGCTAACTTTTTTAAAAGCATTGTTATATATACATTATAAATAAGTCAAAATGATAATATAAATCAGACAGAACTTGATTATAGTAATTATGAATTCTTAGTGTTGATTTTCTAAATAGCATAATATGGAAATTAGGATTAAATTGAGATGGATATGGATTTTGGGATTATTTGATTGTAAACGTATTACTCTGAATTATTTTATTGATTATTTAGGCATACCGGCAATTATCATAATTAAAAAGGGGGCTACCCTGACAGGCAGATATGTATTCTTTAAAGGAATATCGGCCAATCCTTATATTTTTATTTTTCATCACTTTTGTCCAAATATAGTTTTTATATAAGTAGATAGACAGCAAAAGGTTCGTCGATGTTGTCTAGGCCGAAGCCGCTCCTTCAAACTCAACTAACCTCTCGCCGAACTTTGCCGTTAAAGCCCCTGTTGGGCAAACTTTCGTACATTCCCCGCAGTCACGACATTTTGCCTCAATCTCACACTCATCGGCAAACGTCGCAACCACTCGATCAAAACCCCGGTGAACAAACCCAAGCATATTCTTGCCAAGTTGCTCCCGACATACCCAAAGACAGCGGCCACAAAGAACACATTTTCTCGTATCATTAATAAACGCCGGATTGCTTTCATCAGCTTTGACATCATTAACTATTTTCCGGAAACGGTCGGATGTCAGTTTTATCCCCAGATGTTTAGCTATTCTCTGAAGCTCACAGGACCCTTTGCTGGAGCAAGCAGCACACTCTACCAGGTGAGAAGCCATGAGAAGCTCAAAACCGGTACGAACCAATCGCAGAACTTTTGCGCTTTGCGTGTTAACTACCATTCCCTGTGTAATTTTTGCGGTGCAGGCACTGACCAGGTCATCTTGACCTTCTATTTCAACAAAACACAAACGACAGGCAGAGATAAGCGAGCTGCTTCCTTCTATAGCGCACAGATGTGGAATGTAGCATCCATTATTAAGAGCCGTATAAAGCAGGCTCTCACCTTCCGGAGCTATAATTTTGCTGCCGTCTATAGTTATTGAAATTGATGAAGCCATCTATCCTGAAATACTCCTACGTTTTAACACTATTTTTATCAGCTATCTTGTCGGCAGGCGAAACCTTAACAAAAGGAGAAATATCAGTTGCATTACAGATATACAAACATATACTGCATTTGTTGCATTTATTCTGATCGATAAATTTTTTATTATATCTTATGTTTATCAAGCCGTCCCACATAGTTTTATAGCTGACCGCATCGCACAGATTATCACATACATGACATGCCGTACTGCATCTGTAATCCCTGAAGTGAAAGGAGATCAAATCATTACACACCAGCGCCCGACAGTATTTTTGAGTTATATGGGCCTCATATTCATCCCGGAAATAGCGCATAGTTGTCAGTATTGGATTCGGTGCGGTCTTGCCAAGACCACACAGTGACCCTGCACGAACATCATGGGCAAGCTCATAGAGTATATCCAAATCTTCAATTCTGCCCTGGCCCTTGGTGAAGTCGGTAAGCATAGCCAGCATTTGTTTGGTCCCAAGCCGACAGAACGTGCATTTGCCACAAGACTCCTCCTGAGTAAATTCGAGAAAATAGCGTGACATCTCCACCATGCAGTCATCTTCATCAAGAACAATCATACCTCCTGAGCCCATCATTGCGCCAAGTTCAATGAGCGTGCTAAAATCCACAGGCGTATCAAGGACAGATTCAGGGAGGAACCCTCCCGATGGACCGCCTATTTGTACTGCCCTAAATTGCCTGCCATTGGCAATTCCGCCACCAACATCATAGATAATCTGTCGCAAAGTGGTACCCATGGGTACCTCAACCAGACCGGTATTTACGACTTTGCCGGCAAGGGCAAAAATGGCGGTTCCCTTGCTTCCCTTGGTGCCGATATCTGCAAACCAATTCGCTCCCTTTGATATAATGTGGCGCACATAGGCCAAGGTTTTTACATTGTTAACAAGCGTCGGGGTTCCAAACAGTCCTTTAAACGCCGGATAGGGCGGCCGGTGCCTGGGTATTCCGGGTTTTCCCTCTAAGGATGATATGAGAGCGGTCTCTTCACCGCAGACAAACGCCCCCGCACCCTGAAAAAGTTTCAGATCAAAACTGAAACTGCTGCCGAGAATATGTTCACCGATAAGACCATATTGTTTCGCCAGTTCAAGAGCAGTCTGTATGCGTTCAATTGCCAGCGGATACTCAGCACGAACATAGATATAACCCTGCCTTGCTCTAATAGTATAACCGGCAATAATGATTCCCTCAATTACAGAATGCGGATCGCTTTCTAAAAGCGTACGATCTAAAAACGCTCCCGGATCGCCTTCATCACCGTTGCATATTACATATTTTGTTGACCCAGGCGCGTTAAAGCAGGTTTCCCACTTCTGCCCTGTGGAATAACCGGCACCCCCTCTGCCCCGAAGTCCGGACCGCTTGATCTCATCAATAATTTCTTCAGGCTGCATCTGCAAGGCTTTTCTAAGAGATGAGTAGCCGTCTGCAGCAATGTAGTAATCGATGCTGCAGGCATCAATTATGCCACAGTTCTTGAGCACGATTTTTTGTTCATATCGGGATCTCTGAATCTGGGTAAAGCAGCACAGAGAATCATTTGTATCCAAAATCCCCAACACATATTCCTCAAGCTGCCTATCGTTAACAATACATTCACGAATAAGCCTTCTGGCAATAACGGTATCCACATGCCGGTAACAGGTGGGAGAAACCCCTGGTTTGCTGACCACTACAAGCGGCTCTGCATAACAGTGGCCAATGCAGCCGACCTCAATGACAGAGCAGTCAAGATTCTTATCTTCGATCTCTTGTTTTATTGCATCAAACGTCTCCATGGCACCTGCCGACCTGCCGCAGGTAGCAGTTCCTACCATTATTATTGTCCGGCCACTATCACATACTTTCCTCAAATTGGCTTCGGAATTACACTTGATTTTATGAAAGGCAGAGGTAATATTTGACGACTCAGGTGGTTTCACGCTATTATATTACCTGTCTTCGTCTTCTGCCTGCCATCCGCTGGATAGCAGTATATTATCTACTTCAGCAGGTTTACACTTTCCATATATTTCACCATCAACTTTAATCACCGGCGCCATCACACAACACCCGACACAAGGTACACCGTCAAGATCAAATTCGCCATCAAGTGTTGTTTCACCCTTATCTATGCCAAGTCTGTTCTTCCAGAGATCCATGATGTTATTACTTCCTCTGCAATGACAGGCTGTGCCTGTACATATTTTTATCGATTTACGGCCCGGTTTGTTGAATCTGAATTGATGGTAAAAAGTTGCAGCACTATATACATCAATTGCCGGTATATTGAGAAGTTTGGCCACTTCCAAAATAGCCTCGCGCGGCAAATAGCCGAACATTCCTTGAACCTGCTGCAGAAGAAAAATGAGATTATCTGCGGCCAAAAAACTCTCACCTATAGCTTCACCGGTTTTCTTCCGAATACTATCCGGATTTTCATTTACAAAATCGTCAATTTCATATGTAGTCAACAAAAAGGACCCGTCCTGATTTATTTTCTTCTATTTTATTAATTCGCAAATGTTTAAAATCAGAAATCAAGCTTAATATTGCTGGGATCAAGAGGCGTTGCAGGCCGCCTGGAAGGTGAAACTTCAATGATGAGAGAGACCTTCTCATCATCTACAAACCCCCGGGTGCTCAGCTCCTCAATGCCGGCATTATCTATTAATAGCTGATACTTCGGTTGTCCATCCATCCTGATAGTGCACAAGTCCGCACGCATTTTATATGTGGGAACGTGTTGGGCATACTCTATTCCGAAAATTGCTTTCTTAATCGTAACATATACCTCTTCATCCCCAAAACCGCGGGTAAGCAACTCTGCATAATCTTCGAAAGACAAGCCGATTAACGCATGCCTTCCATTAGTCAGGTTAAGAAAAAAAAGCTTGCCTGTAGTCTCATATGGGTCATTTATTTGCAAATAACTACCTCCCGGAACCTTACAGATATTGCATGCCTGCTGCCAAATCAATTGTCTATAAAATATTGTGCTTCTTGCTGCGACCGGGCATGCCCATCGGTGATTTTTTATTATTATTGTCCATCCAGTCGCGAGCTTTTGTACTGCTTTTTTCTATCTTAAAACCCTCGTGAAGCCGGTTGATATGTAATCTTATTCTTTCAAACCAGCGCTCAAAATCAGCTTCGAGGTCCTGCTTGGGGTAGTTCCCCTGACGGTAGTACTTAAGATATATAGTTTCGGTAATTTGCTGAAATTCACTTTTTGCCCAACTCAACAGGCCGCCGTCTTCCATAGCATAATGCTTTCTTGCCACATACATGGTATTAGCTAACCGCGCCGACTCATATAGTGTGAAAAAGGCCAATTTGATTTGCCCATCGCGCTGTGCCGGTTCCATTGACAAGGCAAGCACAAACTTCTGCCTCGCTTCTTTCAGGGTCTTAAATGTATCTTCAAAATTAATGGGCATTTGCACCAGCCTTAAAAAAGAGAATTCAGGAGTTTCTCATCGGTTATATCGATATTATTCGCCTTTGTCTCCCGTTCCAACTTCTCGAAATTGTATACCTTGACATCCTCGGGCGCCAAAGTGCCGTTTTCTACAAGCTCCCGCAGGCTCTGTAGCATATGCACCGAATGGGATGTGATGATTACCTGTTTCCCCTCATTGCAGATATCACCGAAAATTCCGGTCACAGCTTTTTGCATCCGCGGGTGCAAATGCATCTCAGGTTCCTCAATTGTAATCAGTGTCTGACTGGGAAAAAGCGTGCCCAGAATGATCGAAGATACCGATTGATTGATCCCGTAACCTGAGTTCACGGCGCTTACCCACATGTCGCCCTCGGTAAGGTCGATCACAACGCTTGGCCCTCCCAATACATACGGACTCGCATCAACTCCCAAGCGGCTCAGCCTCTCCGACATCACATCGAGTTGCTTTTTGGCATCCGGGTATCTCTTTGCTTCATTGATCCTGAATAGTATCAGATTGGCAAGCCATTCCTCCAGAAGCGACATATCTCCCGCACGCTTTGAAACGTCTTCTATCGACGGCTTGCCGGCAAGCAGGGGGTAACTATACTTCGTAAAACCTCTGTTCGAGGAGAGATAAAGCATATTTTCGAACCAATCGGCCATAAATTTTTGAAGAACGGTTGTAACTTTGAACTCC
Organism: Pseudomonadota bacterium; assembly: GCA_018817425.1. Classification (NCBI taxonomy): domain Bacteria; kingdom Pseudomonadati; phylum Pseudomonadota; species Pseudomonadota bacterium. Next base: position 115,697 of record JAHITX010000040.1, on the reverse strand, counting down.
ATTTCGGTGGTCGCTGCGAACACACCGCCTCCATATCCGCTGGCCGCCTGCCCAAGAAAAACCCGATCCCATGGCTCCACCACCCCGGGAGCCTGGGTATCCCAGTGCCAGGCCGATTCGCCATTGATGAAAAACTCCTCGCGAGTTGCTTTTGCAGCGGCTGTTACATCGTAGTCAAGATCTTCCGATGAGTTCGAAAGCGATACCTTTATTCTTATCGGCAGGCTCATATCGTGTTTATGAACGGCTTCGCGGTATTCTCCTAAACGCAACAGGTAATCGTTATACATGATCTCTTTTCTGCTGATGCTTTGCTTAAGAAACGCCATCGACTGCAACACCGATGTCTTGCCTGTAGAATTTAAGCCGGTCAGTACATTGAACTTCGCAAACTCAAGATCAATATTCTTAAGCGCCTTAAAGTTTTCCAAATGAATCTTCTTCAACATATGTAAATCCCCTTATTAACTTCATTAATACTATCGCATGGGTATATGCCAATTTCCATCTATTACAGGATCAATCACAATAGCTTTATAGGCGCATACTGCCCTACATTTTTTACATCCAACGCAGACGGAACCCCGCTTAAGTCTTGTTTTATTCAATTCCTCATCAAAGATAATATACTGCTTCGGACAAACCTCAATACACTTTCCGCAATTTTGACACTTATCAGATTTGATCTGTATTCTATAGGCTAAAAGTTTTTTTGCCAACGGTTCCCCCCAAATCACTTCGTCCAGGTGTTAAACGGAGGCTCACCGGCCCTGTAAACCTTAACCAGAGAGCCCTTGATATTGCAACCACCCTGATATGGGTCGTTGTGGTCGGGATGATTGCTCAAGGCAACATTCGGGTTGGACATGAACCAACCTACGGTCCAAGGCTCCTCGTGAGGAAGTTCAGGATAGTACCAGCCATGCTGGGCAAAGATTGTCTTGGGAAGAATATCCGAGCACAGCTTGGCGCGCTGCATGAAGCGACCTCTACGGCTTTCGATCCAGCACCAGTGGCCGTCGCCTATACCGAGTTCTGCCGCTGTTTCGTTATGAATCTGAAAATACGGATCGGGATAACGGTTACGAAAGCCTTTAACGCCGCGATGGTCGGAAAGATAATAAGGCATAAACCGAGCGCCGGCACACATGATCAGCGGATATTCCTCAAAGACATCGGGAGTCCTTACCGGTGATTCAAACGGCTCCTCGAAGAACGGCACAGCAGACTCGTCGTCAAAAAACTTTGCAACGGTGTTCGAGAAACACTCCACCTTGCCGCTTGGTGTGGCAAAACCTAAGACCTCGCCGGTTTCCGGATCGTTTTCTTCATGCCACATCGGAACCGGCGACGGGATATACGGCTTGTCCAGACATTCCTGGTATGTTTTGTAGCCGAGAGGACTCATAATGTGGACATAGGTATCCTCGGTAGTTTCCCACGGATAGTACTTCTCCCATTTTTCTTTCGGATGCAGTAGCTTTGCAAGTTCTCTCCAGAACGTGTAGCAATCGCGGCGTTCGTACTGAGGCTCTATAGCCTTTTCACCAAACCAGAACATGTCGTTGCAAAGACCCCACAGCGGGTAAGGCCATGCAAGAGCCTTCTCCAGAAAGTCGGCGGAAGGAAGCACGTAATCCGCCATACAAGCGCTGGCAGACCAGACATATTCGTGAATTACGATCAGCTCGCACTGGTGCAAAGCTTTATGAAGCGTCTTGGATTCGGGTTGGTTGGTGTAGGCGTGGCTTCCCTGTTCGAAGAAAGCTTTCACAGGATAAGGCTGTCCGGTCAGCATTGCAATATTTTGATAGGATGAGCTGTAGCTGCAGCAAGCGCCCTGAATATTGATATAATCCTTCTTGAAAATTCTTTTCTGAACGCGTGCAGCTTCATCGTAGCCGATGCGGCCGCCTAACTTGTAACGGTTCATGCCCAATGTTTTGTCTTTTTGTCTCTGCGATACGATCTCAGGGTGTGAAAGCTCTGCTGTGTTGTGAAACTTCGCATTGTGCGGAGGGGTCAGATATGTGCCGCCCGGGTTATTCAGACTCCCTACGATCGCGCGGATAAGTCCCTTAGCGCGGTTGGTCTGAAAACTGTTGTATCCGGAAGCATCGGTGGCAAGACCGAAGAGGAAGGCGGCCTCCGGCGCGCACTCTGCATAACAGCGCGCAGCAGCAGCGATCTTTTCCGCCGACACCCATGTAATCTCGGCGGCTTTTTCGGGCGTCATGTCTTTTACTGCTTCCTTGAGTTTATCGAAGTCGGCGACCCATTTGGCAACAAAGTCCTTATCGTAGAGCTCTTCAGTGATGATAACATTAAGCCACGCAAGCGCCATGGCACCGTCAGTTCCGTTTCGCAAAGGAAGCCAGTGATCGGCCCTGCGGGCGTAGTCAGTGCATCGCGGGTCAACGACGATCATCTTGGGATGTGTAATCGGCAAAAGATCGCAGAAACCCCAATGCTCCGGGAAATCTCCCGACTCAGCGCTGTCCTTGCCCCACCATACTATGCAGTTTGTCCTCGGCATAACCTGGGAAACAGCGAACTGGCCGTAGGTTATGGTATCGGCGCACAGCGAGGGCGAATAGCAAATCTGGGAGCCCCCGGAGCTTGAGTTAGGAGCATCAAGCATATTGAAAAACAGATCGCGCTCCCAAATATCGGTTCTGCCGGTGCCTGCGTTGTTGCATATGCACTCCGGTCCGTACTTGGCAATGAGTTCTTTCAACTTGCCGGCAATCTCCTGATTTGCCTGATCCCAGCTAATCCGCTCAAACTGACCGGAACCGCGCGGCCCCACCCGTTTCATCGGATAATTGACTCGATTCGGGCTATTGTGAAAATCAAGGGCGTATTTAGAGCGCTCGCAAAGCTTGCCCTGGTTTACTGGAGTGGCAGGATTACCCTCAATATGGGTAACAACTCCGTCTTCAACCGTTGCCAGCATACCACAGCGAGTGTGACTCATGTGGCAAAAGGGTTTTTTTATTTCTCTCTTTATTTCTTTTTTTACCATTTCTACCGGCATTTTTTAATCCTCCATAAATTAAATTTATTATGATGCGCGCAGGTAAAAAAGAAAGGGAAACATCAAAGAAAAATACATTATACAATTAAAAAGTTAGACATGATCTTTCGGTCTTACCTTGCGCCTACCAAACCCGGGTAGCAATTTATTGTACTTTCTCAGATAAATCGGAAAAATAGAAACACGATGTTACATCCGTTATAATTAAGTTATTACAGTATCAGCAGGATAAGTTAATATTATCTGTATTATTTAAAATTTATATCGATTCAAGTGTATACTACATACTGTTTTTGTAATAGTAATTGATATGCTTAAATCGTGCCAATATATAAAATAATCAATATTTCAATATGATATAATTATAAAGCTAAATAATAATCAAAAACACAGTACTATTATTCTGTATTTAGAATAATAGTATCAATATTTAGAATATCGGTTATTTATTTTCGTAATACCGAATTATATATAAAATAATTATTGCTCCTCGCTAAAATGCATGAGTAATTTAACAAGACATGATAGATTCGCTTAAATGCCAAAATAAATAATCGATTTTCCCTATTTGCTATTCATTACAGGTCTTCTACTGCAGGATTTCCTGTGTTTTGGCAATTTCTTCGGCGGTAACGGATCTTCGTATTTGTTCCATTTTTTCCATTGTGTTCCTAAAGCGAATTCCCTCGGTGGCACTGATCCACTCAAGCTGAAGCCGATCCCGGCTTATGCCCAGCTTATCCATTTTACGCCACATCCTGTTTATTCGCTTTTCTGTCCAGTGGTTGGCATTAATGTAGTGACAGTCGCCTAAGTGGCAACCTGATATAAGAACTGCCGGGGCGCCCTTTGCAAACGCCCGGAGAATGAAATTTTCGCCAACTCTTCCGGAACACATTGTCCGGATCAATCGTGTATTTGCAGGATATTGAAGTCTTGATACCCCGGCAAAGTCAGCGCCCGCATAGGAGCACCAGTTGCAGGCAAAAACCGGGATGATTTCCCCCGGATCTTTCTCAAGAAGAGCATCAATCTGCGCCTCTATCTGTTGATCGGTGAAATGATGCATCTGTATGGCGGCCTCGGGACATTCCGCCGCACATGTGCCGCAACCCGAACATGAGGCGGTTGTAACTTTAGCAGGAGTCTTTCGCCGTTCATCCATACTAATAGCGTTATATGGGCAGATCTTTTGGCATAATCCGCAGGAAGTGCATTTTCCCGGATCTATCTCTGCGGTTATCGCTTCGAGTTTCAGAGTGCCCGGATTCATCAGCCGGATGGCGCGCGCTGCAGCTGCCGATGCTTGTGTGACGCTGTCTTTAATATCTTTTGGACCTTCGGCACAACCGGCAAAGAAAACACCTCTTATTGCAGAATCAACAGGCATAAGCTTGGGATGCGCATCCAGATAAAAACCATCCGAATTTTTTTGCAGAGCAAGCATCTCCTGTATTTTGTGCATATCATCGGGAGGCTTTACACCCACGGCAAGTACTACCATATCCACACGATGTTTTTTTATATCAAAACTTTCGGAACCTTCCACCGATAGTATAAGATCACCATTTGTCGGATCTTCTTCTATCGCTCCCGGAAGTCTGCGGATATATTTTACTCCCATACGCCGTGTGCGGCGGTACAGTTCTTCAAAGCCGTTGCCGAAAGCACGGATATCGATATAAAATACTTTTACTTCAATATCTTCGAAATGTTCCTTGAGCATAAAAGCGCATTTGATGGTGTTCATACAGCAAACATTGGAACAATACGCTTCTCCTTTCTGAAGAGACCTGGACCCCACACACTGGATAAAGGCAACTGATTTAGGCCGCTTTCTGTCGGTAATTCGGAAAACCTCTCCCTTTGTGGGGCCACCGGCATTTATGATTCGTTCAAATTCCATGCTGGTCAAAACATTTTCAAACCGCGTGTAGCCGTATTCATCAAGCACGGTAGGGTCATAAACATCCATACCCGTTGCTACGATAATCGTACCTACCTCAAAATCGAGTTCCTCATCGCTCATGTGAAAATCGATACATTTTTTCTCGCATCGTTCAACGCACTTTCCGCAGACAACAGGATTATATCCGAGGCAATTTTCGATATCAATCAGATAGGCGGACGGTACTGCCTGTGGGAAAGGGGAATAAACAGCTCTTCTGTAACTCAGACCAACATCAAAAGCATCAGGAACAACTACAGGACATACATCGGCACAATCGCCGCAGGCAGTGCACATATCTTCCTTAACATACCTTGCATGCTTGAGCACACGGACGTGAAAATTGCCGACAAACCCTGTTACCGCCTTGACCTCGGAAAAAGTCAGCAGCGTAATATTGGGATGTCGTCCAACATCTGTCATCTTGGGGCCTAGAATACAGATGGAACAATCCATGGTAGGAAAAGTCTTGTCAAGGCTGGCCATAATGCCACCAATGCTCGGCTTTTTTTCAACCAGGATAACCCGGTAACCAGCATCGGCCAGATCCAGAGCAGCCTGAATGCCGGCAACCCCGCCGCCGATAATCAGCGTGGAAGGGTTGACGGGAATTTCAGCCTCCGTATGCGAAGTAAGATGCTTTGCACGGGCTACGGCAGCACGAACAAGATCACAGGCCTTTTTTGTGGCACCCTCCTTGTCATTTCCATGAACCCATGAACAATGTTCACGAATGTTAGCCATCTCCAAAAGATAAGGATTTAACCCGGCTTCTGAAATACATTGCCGGAACGTAGGTTCATGAAGTCGCGGCGAACAGGAAGCAACCACCAGTCTGTTTAGATTATGATCAACAATATCCTTTTTGATCTGTTTTTGCCCGGGTTCCGAACAGGTATAACCGTTATGGCGCGAAAGTACTACATGTGGAAGTTCTTTTGCATAAGTCGCAACCTTGTCACAATCCACCACACCTGCTATATTTAAACCGCAATGACAGATATAAACGCCGATTCGTATTTCTTCAGATTCTCTACTTTCTTGATGCAACACGGTTTCCAACAAAATATCCTTTTTCTACTTTTTTATGTTATCAATCTAAACCGCTCACTAACCGCAGGAACCACCACCGGAGCCACAACTTGAACATCCGCTTTCAAATTTAAGATCGGATGTAACAATAAACCCGTTTGAGCCATAATCTACGCTGATGGGCTGGGCCTTCTTCAGAAGATCTCTGTCGATCAGGTATTGGATTCCGTCAACTCTAAAGGTTGAATCATTATCTCTTTTTTCATCAAGAGCCAACGCCATCTGCGGGCCGCTGCATCCGCCCTGGTTGATAAAGATCCGAACAGGCTGTAGTTGCATCTCCTTAACCTTAAAAAAGGATTTGAGCTCCATTTGAGCTGCTTCTGTGACAGTAAACATGACTCCTCCTTTAAACAATATTCTGTGATATCCGGTTTTGTGACATATGAGCTCGTTGCTTGTTCATTTTTATAGAGGGCCCAAGGGCTTCCACACTTTTACATACATCCCATGCCACATCGGCAAATTTGGTTGCTTCGGCTGATGATATCCATGAAAAATGCAGTCTTCCAGGCTCGATGCCGGTGTGTTCCAGAAGGCTTTTCATCAGCGCAAACTTGCGTCGACCATAGTAATTTCCTTCTATAAAATGGCAGTCTCCTGGATGACATCCTGAGACCCATACGCCGTCGGCACCCTCTCTGAAAGCGGCAAGTATGAATTTGGGACTGATACGTCCACTGCACGGAACCCTTATAATCCGGATATAGGGCGGATATTCAAGACGGCTCACTCCCGCCATATCAGCTGCTCCGTATGTACACCAGTTGCACAAAAACGTTATTATATTTGGTTGCCAATTTGACATGATATTTCTCCTTATCATGATATTTGTTTAATCAATATTGATTTAAATCCTCTTTTAAATTCCCACGGATTATGCATCCGTGTCTACCATGCATGTCACAGGACAAGCATCAACACAGGCGCGGCAGCCAGTACAGCGTTCTGCGATTATACTGCGCGCTTTTTTCCTGACCCTGACTTTAAAATTTCCGGGCTTTCCGGAAACACTTTCGACTTCCGCATTTGTGACAAGCTCTATATTCGGATGCCTGCCGGCAGTTACCAGATAGGGTGCTAAAATACACATTGAGCAGTCAATCGTGGGAAATGTTTTATCAAGCTGAGCCATTGCTCCTCCCACAGCAGGAGTTTTTTCAACCAGATACACAAAATAACCGGAATCCGCCAGATCAAGAGCAGTCTGGATGCCTGCCACACCACCTCCGACTACAAGTATTGCGCCAACAGGATTTTCACTCATATATCTCTCCTCTCTTTTTAAGGTCTTGGCAGCATGCCTGCTTTTTCGGCAATCTCGGCAACTCTGTGTTCCCATTCGATAGCCATCAGATGAACGCCTGCAACACCTTCCATTTGCTTGAATTCTTCAATTTGTTCTATGGCGATCTTTATGCCTTCTTCGGCATATTTTCCTTTTCCGGCGCCTCTTAATCTCTCAATCAGCTCAGGCGGGACATCCATGCCAGGAACCTGCTTTGCCATATACTGGGCCATACCTACACTTTTCAAAGGAGTTACTCCTGCAAGAATATAGCATTTTTCACATAAACCCATATCCACAGCCATTTTCATAAACTTTCTGAATTTGTCCATATTGTAGATACACTGAGTCTGTACAAAATCGGCTCCTGCATTAATCTTCTTGGCCAGGCGGTAAACACGGAATTCAAAAGGATCTGCAAACGGATTACTGGCTGCACCAATAAACATTTTCGGAGAAACGTCTATTGGTTCTCCATTTAAAAACTTTCCTTCATCTCTCATGGTTTTAACCAGATTGATAAGCTGCATGGAATCTATGTCATAAACGTTTTTAGCTTCCGGATGATTCCCGAATATCTGATGATCTCCTGACAGACACAGCATGTTTCTGATGCCCATGGAATAAGCGCCGAGAACATCGCTCATCATAGATAGACGGTTTCTATCGCGGCAAACCATCTGAAAATTCGGCTCAACACCTTCTGAAACCGCAATAGCTGAAGCCGCCCAGCTGGACATTCTTACAACTGCCGTTTGATTATCGGTAATATTGACTGCATCGACATTACCTTTCAGGAAAGCAAGTTTTTCTTTAAGATGTTCTACATTAGCTCCTTTGGGAGGCCCGCATTCACCGGTAAAGGCAAAATTTCCCGATTTCAAGACTCTTTCAAGATTACTGCCGGATTTTATATCATTCATATGGCAAGCTCCTCCCTTACTGATTTTCGCGGGCCGCCATCTCTTGATGTCCGCCAGTTTTTGGCAGGAGTAAAACAAAGTAAATCATCAAGTCTTCCCTGCTCCATCTTCTTTTTTACGATCATATCCCAGACACATTGTACTTCCTTGCTGATTTCGCAATAACCGCTGGAACTGCCGCCGCAGGGTCCGTTCATAAGACTCTTGGAACATCTCGCTACAGGGCATAAACCATCGAAATTATGTATTACGCATGTCCCGCACCCCGCACAGCGTTCTTCCCAGACACCGTGTGACGTTGCGCCTCCGAAAAATTTGGTGTTTACAGCCGGAAAGAATTTTTGCTGCGGATAGGCTTCGGACAGAAATTGCGGGCCCACACCACAGGCCATTGAAATAACCGCATCATAATCATTTATCGTAGATTTTACCTGTTCTATATATTCGGGGTCACACTGTCTTTCTATGGTTATTTGATCAACTTCAAGGGGATGCCCTTCTTTTTTCCTGACAATATTCAGTGATGCCGCAAGTATCTGCACTTCTTTGGCCCCACCGACATTACAGACAGTTACACAGCCCTTGCATCCTATAATTAGTATTTTATTCCTGTCCGCGATCATATCCAGTATTTCAGACAGGGGTTTTCTATCAGCAACAATCATGTTTCACCTCTTCTATGCTACCTGCTTGATATTCAACGGGCTTGGACCAAGCTCGAATATTTTTTCCGCCATTTGGTTTGCGATTTCTGCAAAACGGGGGCCCATAGCCGATGAAAGATTAAACATCTCAACACGTTCCGGTTCGATTCCAAGTTCGGAAAGAGTTCTTTTTACATATTCTACTTTTTTTCTGGTTTTTATATTTCCGCAGACAAAATGGCAGTCTCCTTCCATGCATCCCGCTACGTATACACCGTCCGCACCGTCTTCGATTGCGCGAAGAAGATGAATGATATCCACCCGTCCGGTACACGGGACCTGGATGATCTTTATATTGGAAGGGTAGTTAAGCCTCATGGAACCCGCCAGATCAGCGGCAGCATAAGCACAATATTTACAGCAGAATGCTATGATCTGAGGTTCGAAATCTTTATCCATATATCTTACTCCTGTTTTCGTAACTACTCAGGTTGTGAAGTTCACAGTTCAAAGTTCACGGTTGGTTGCCTTGTACTTTAACCTTGAACCTTTAACCCTGAACCCTGAACTATGAACCATGGAACCCGTATAGTTACCTGTTATCTAACATGATGCCTCTATATAAAATAGTGCATCAGTCTTCGCATTTATCTGATCATCGGTAAAATGCTTCAGTGTGATCGCCTTTCCCGGACATTCGGATACACAGCAACCGCATCCATGGCAGTCGCTTGGTTCAATAACTGCATATCCTTCCTCTTTAACCGTTGGCACATTATAAGGGCAGGTTCTTACGCAAGTAAGACATGCTGCACAGCGATCCGGATTGACCGAAGCCACTACGCTGTCAACCGCGATCGTGTTCTTTGATACTATTTTCATTGCTCTTGATACTGCGGCTTTTGCCTGCGCAATGCTTTCATCAACACTTTTGGGATAATGGGCAATGCCGGCCAGAAAAAGTCCTTCAGATGCAAAATCGACAGGTCTTAATTTGGCGTGAGCTTCCACGAGAAAACCGTCGCTGTTTGTCGGAACCTTGAAATGTTCAAACAATTCCTTGTTTTCATTCGGAAGAATAGCTGCAGCAAGTACTACCAGATCAGGATTCATCTCAATCGGTCTTTGCAGAATATGATCCTTTACAGTCAGCTTAAGTTCTTGTCCGTTATCAGAATCAAGCACTGGCGGATTATCCTTATTATAGCGTATAAAACGGATACCCTGCTCCCTGGCCTCCTTGTATAAATCCTCACGGAATCCATATGTGCGGATATCCCTGTAAATGATAAATATCTGCATGTCAGGATTTATCTTCTTTAATATCAATGCACTTTTTATGCTGTGTGTGCAGCATACCCGGCTGCAATAAGGTCTTTCTTCGGTACGTGAACCTACACACTGAATAAATACTGCCATTTTGCTGTTTTTTAATTTTTCGTCATTATCTCTAACCGCTGCATCCAGATCCAGATGAGTCAATATCTGCGGATATTTTCCGTAAAGGTATTCTTCCGGTCTGTATTCCTTTCCGCCTGTGGCAAGTATTGCCGCACCATGATTTATAACTTTTATATCCAGCGGATTAATTTCTGATTTCAATGTGGTTGTAAAACTTCCTATCGTGCCGGTAACATGACCAACTTTAGTTTCAAGAAAAATCTTTATCCGCTTATTATTCTGCACATCTTCAATTAAGTTCTTAACATACGGAAGAACTTGTTCACCCTGCCATGTTGCATTTAGACCAAGCGCCATTCCTCCAAGCTGATTGCTTCTTTCCACAAGGAAAGCATCAAAGCCCTGCCTGGCAATGCCTAAAGCAGCTTCAAGGCCGGCAATTCCACCACCTACTACAAGAACAGCCTGTGTTACATCCAGGGTAACCTGTGGAAGGGATTCTAAAAGAGCTGCTTTGGCAACAGCCATTCGCACAAGATCTTTCGCCTTTTCCGTGGCTCTTTCAGGAGTTTTCATATGAACCCAGGTATTCTGATCCCGGATATTGGCCATTTCAAAAAGATAGGGGTTAAGTCCTATCTCACGAATGGTCTCCTGGAAAAGAGGCTCATGAGTACGAGGTGAACATGATGCAACAACCACACGGTTGATGCCTTTTTCCAGTATAACTTTTTTTATGTTTTCCTGAGTATCCTGGGAACAGGTAAAAAGATTATCTTCCGTATGTATGACATTCGGAAGCGTTTTGGCATATTCCCTTATGGCAGGAACATCCGCAACCCCGCCTATATTGATGCCGCAGTTGCATACAAATACTCCTATACGTGGCTCTTCTTTACTAAAGTCCTTTTCGGACGGTAATTCTTTCGTAAGCGTAAGACTCCATCTTTTTTCCGATAAATCCTGTGTAGCACTTGCCGCGGCAGCGGATGCCTCCATCACGGACTGCGGAATATCTTTCGGGCTTTGAAAAGTTCCGCATACATAAATACCGTCTTTGCTTGTACAAACAGGTGTAAGATCGCTTGTTTTTGCATAACTATGGTCATTTAAATCTATACCAAGTCTTTGAGCCAAAGCTTTTGCATCCTGTGAGGGTGAAAAGCCTGTGGCAAGCACAACCATATCAAATACTTCTTCCTGTACTTCACCGGATTCGGGAATATATTTGAGTTTCAGTCCGCCATCATCAAGTGGTTCAACAGTATGAACTCTGGAACGTATAAATCTGACTCCGCTTCCTTGTTCAGCTCTTTCCCTGTATCTCTCAAATTCCTTCCCGTGTGTACGCATATCCATGTAAAAGATGGCTGCATCAAGCGGATTATCGGCATGTTCTTTAGCAATTATGGTCTGTTTTATGCTGTACATGCAGCAAACCGAAGAACAGTAACTGTGATCCGCATGATTAATGTCGCGTGATCCGATGCACTGGAGCCAGGCGATTTTTTGGGGGATTTCCCTGTCGTATGGCCGCATGAGATGCCCCTTATAAGGCCCTGAAGCGCTCAATATACGTTCGAATTCCAGGCTTGTAACTACATTAGGATGACGGGAATATGCGTAAGTATCTATCAAAGATGGATCAAAAAGCTCATTTCCCATGGCAAGTACTACAGCCCCAACCTCAATCTCGGAAAATTTCGGCTGATCCGAGTAAGATATTGCGCCTGCAAGACAGGCTTTTTCACACATGCCGCATCCTATACAGATATTTCTATCTATAGTATATGAAAGAGGCACTGCCTGGGGAAACTTGATAAATGTCGCTTTTCTAAGATCCAGCCTGCAATCAAACTCATTTACTGCCGTTACCGGGCATACCTGGCGGCACTGACCGCAGGCGGTACATTTTACCGAATCAATATAACGCGGATTATTTTTAAGTTTTGCCAGAAATGCTCCGGCCTCACCTTCCAGGGATTCCAGTTCACTGTTTGGAATTATGTTTATGTTAAGATGCCTTCCCACTTCTACAAGAAAGGGCGATATTACGCACATGGCGCAGTCATTGGTTGGAAAGGTTTTGTCCAGCTGTGCCATGAGTCCGCCCACACTGGACGTACTGTCCACCAGATGGACATAATATCCGGCATTGGCCATATCTAAAGAGGCCTGTATGCCTGCGACACCGGCGCCTACCACCATTACGCTGCCGACTTTATTGTTTGTACCTTTGGTTGACATTATATTATTATTTCACCTCTTATTTATACTGTAGCAAAACCGGCGGGGTGTAAAACCCCGCCCTACGTCTCAACACTATCATTTATACCGGGCTTGCAAATCTGGGAGTATTTCCTTCACAGCCTTTAAGGTCGGCCAAGCCGCTCAATTCCAGTTCATTGAGCCTTCTTGAAACAGTGTAAATTCCAATACCGGTTTTATCCGCCATTTCCTTCACTGTGGCAGGACCTTTGTCCAGTACTTCCTGAAGCAGGGCTTTTTGGAATTCAGCAATTATTGCATCATTTTTCACCTTTTCAAAAAGTATCGGATCAGTCTTTTCGTGATATACATTTTCATTTTCCGTCAGATGACGATCAATTCCCACAAGCCAGCGCAACCGTGTGGTAGTTAATGCTCTTGTTAATGCGTTTAAAGCCATTTCATGATCTTTTGCATTAAACGGGCCTGCATCCCTGATAATATTGGTAACTTCAACAACATTATCTGCAAAGGGCTGAGCTTCTGCGGCACTTGCCCAGCGCAGGTGTGCCCGCTTTCTGCCTATGCCTGAAAGGTCAAGTAATTGTGCGAGCATCTCCATACGTTTAACCGCATACTTGTTGCCGTCCAGATAATGGCAGTCGCCTATGTGGCAACCGCTTACCATTACACCATCAAAGCCTTCTTTTAAGGCATCAACTATAAACAAGGGATCGATACGCCCCGAACACATGACTCTTACAATTCGAATAAATGGTGGATATTGAATTCTTGATACTCCTGCCAGATCGGCGCCCGCATAAGAACACCAGTTGCACAGGAATGCCAGGATTTTGGGTTTAAATGAATCGTTCATTATTTTTCTCCGTATACAAAATGCAATCAAGCATTGGTACCGCCGGCACAAACGGCCGCCAGTATCTGGCTGTCGCGAAAATGTTTCATATCAATGGCTTTTTGCGGACAACCCGCAGCACAAACTCCGCAACCTTTGCAAAGCGCTGAATAATTTTCAGCTCGATACCCCTTGCCAAGCACCTGTTTCAGCCTTATGGCGCCAAAGGCGCAGGACTGTTCGCATAAACCGCAGCCTATGCATTTATCCTCATCCACCACGGAAACAATAGGTTCTATTTGTATAGTGGATTTGTTCAGAATAATAGCTGCGCGTCCGGCGGCCGCCTGGGCCTGGGCAATGGATTCTTCAATAGGTTTGGGATAATGAGCAAGCCCTGCCACAAAGACGCCATCTGTTGAAAAATCAACCGGTCTTAGTTTTATGTGGGCTTCCATATAAAAGCCTTCTTCGGTTAGCGGTACTTTCAACATCTGAGCCAAAGATTTCCGGTCATCCGGAGGTACAATGGCAGTTGCAAGATTAACGTAATCGACAGAAATTTTAAGAGGTGTATTAAGGATATGGTCTTTTATGGTAATAATCAGCCCTTCATCCCCATCTCTTTTAACAACAGGCTTTTCATCCACATTGTAGCGGATAAATATAACACCCATTTCCCTTGCCTTCTTATACAGCTCTTCCCGCAAACCAAAGGTGCGCATATCCCGATAGATGATGTAAATATTCATATCCGGCTTTTTTCCCTTGATTGCTATAGCGCTTCGTACTGATGCGGTGCAGCAGATCTTTGAGCAGTAAGGTCTGGCCGGCTCACGGGAACCTACACACTGGATGAATGCTATCGAGCGGGTTTCTTTAAAAATTTCAGGATGGCTTTCAAACATTGAATCAAGTTCATGCCATTTCATCACACGGTCACTTTGGCCATAAAGGTATTCATCGGTTTCAAGGGGGGCTGCTCCTGTTGCAAGAATAACCACACCATGATTAATTTCGCGTTCTTTTTGAGCCGAGTTAACACTTGTTGTGAAATTACCTACAAATCCGTCAATGCTTTGTATGTCTGATTCCAGCAAAACCTCTATGTTTTTATGGTTTGTAACCTGGTCATTTATTTTGGATAAAAAGGCGGGCACATTATCTCCCTGCCAGGTGTTTACGGCATGAACAAGCGCCTGTCCGCCCAGCTCCGAAGATTTTTCTATCAGATAGGTTTTAAAACCCTGATCGGCCAGGTTCAGAGCTGCGCTCATTCCTGCTATACCTCCGCCGATAACAAGAGCATCGTGATTGACTTCGATCTGAATGGGGGTAATAGGCTCTAATAACGCCGACCTCGCTACTGCCATGCGTACAAGATCTTTTGCTTTTTGAGTGGCGCTTTCCGGATCTTTCTGATGTACCCAGGCATTCTGATCCCTGATGTTGGCAAATTCAAAAAGATAGGGATTTAGCCCTGCTTCCTGAATAGTCTGCTGGAAAAGCGCTTCATGGGTTCTGGGTGTACATGCTGCTACTATCACCCGGTTCAGATTTTGTTCGGAAACAGCCTTTCTTATGTTCTCCTGAGAATCCTGAGAGCAGGTAAAAAGCGTGTCCGATGAAAAGACCACGCCCGGCAACTGTTGGGCGTATTTTACAACTTCTGGTACGTTTACAACACTGCCGATATTAATGCCGCAGTGGCAGACAAATACTCCGATACGGGGAGCCTTATCAGCCACATTGATTTCAGGCGTAACCTGTTTGACCTTTGTAAGAGTATCTCTTGCAGAACTTAAATCTTTTCCGGCCATTGCCGCAGCAGCGCTGGCATCGATAACCGACTGCGGAATATCTTTTGGACCCTGAAAAGCACCGCACACATAAACACCTTCTTTTGAAGAACTTACCGGTTCAAGCGCACTGGTCTTGCAGAAATTGCCTTCGGTTGTTTCAACACCCAGCCGTTTCGCCAGATCCATTGTTTCTTTTGAAATTTCAAGACCAACTGACAACACAATTTGGTCAAATGTTTCTATTATTGTCTCGCCGCATCCTGTAACGTAGCGAATGCTTAAATCTCCGATTTCGGGAACCGATTCAATGGAATGCATCCTGCTGTTTATAAAACGTACTCCGTGTTTGTCTTTGGCATTGTTGTAGAAACGCTCAAATTCCTTGCCGTTTGTTCGCATATCCATATAAAAAATGGCACAATCAAGATTACCGCCGGAATGTTCCTTGGCGACTACAGCTTCCTTGACCGCATACATGCAGCATACGGAAGAGCAATACCCGTTTCCGCAGTGGTTGTTATCTCTCGACCCGACACATTGCAGCCAGGCTATTTTTTTTGGTTCTTTATGATCCGACATTCTTACAAGATGACCCATTGTAGGACCTGATGCGCTTAAGATTCTCTCAAATTCAAGACTGGTAAGCACATCCGGATTGGTATTATAATGATAGAATTCATCAAGAGTCGAAGGATCAAAAGTATCGGTTCCTGCACAAAGTATAACGGAACCAATATTAATTTGTTTTTCTTCAGCTTTCTGACTGTGATCAACAGCATTTGCAAGACAGGCGTCTACGCACTGATTACACTCGCAGCAATAACCGCAGTTAAGACATCTACCGGCTTCAGCGGCTCCATCCTCTTCACAGTAACCAAGCTCAACTTCCTTGAAATTACCCGCCCGTTTTTCAGCAGCAAGCTCAGGCATTTCAATTCTTGATTTTTTGGGCTCGCCTTTTGGTATGGGCCTGTAAACAGGATTTTCATTTATTATAGCTTCACGGCCTTCGGCCATGTCTATTCCATCCAGATACCTTACAATGGATTCGGCTGCTTCTCTTCCGGCTGCAATTGCTCCTATGGCAACCCATGGGCCTGTCTGAACATCGCCGCCTGCAAAAACACCTTTGCGGCCGGTGACATATGTTACAGAATCTGTTTCAACTGTTCCCCATTTCGAAAAATCTATTCCGGGAATATTCTCAAGCACAGATGAATCCGGTTTCTGGCCTATCGCCGGAATGAGCTGGTCTATTTCAATGTCATACTCACTTCCGACAACCGGAACAGGTCTTCTTCTTCCTGATGAATCCGGTTCTCCGAGTTCCATGCGGATACAGCGCAACCCGACAACCTTGCCGTCTGAAGTCAATATTTCCTGAGGGGCTGCAAGATATGTTATTTCGGCTCCTTCGGTCTCAGCAGCATGAATTTCTTCTTCCCATGCAGGCATTTCAGCACGGGTTCTTCTGTAGATTATATTAACCTTTTCGGCCCCAAGTCTTACAGCGCATCGGGCAACATCTATCGCCACATTACCGCCGCCTATGATAGCAATATTTTTAGCGACCTGTGTTTTTCCGGTAAGATTTACTTCTTTTAAGAAATCAACACCCTGACGGACACCTTCGGCTTTTTCTCCGGGAACGCCAAGATCAAACCCCTTGTGCGCTCCTATTGCTATATAAACGGATTTATAGCCCTGTGTAAAAAGATCATCTATGGTTAGATCGGAACCAAGAGGAGTATTGGTTTTAATTTCAACACCAAGGTTTGTTATTAGTTCTATTTCATTGTCTAAAATATATCTTGGAAGTCTGTGTTCCGGTATACCGACTCTTAGCATACCTCCTGCTTTGGGCAGAGCTTCGTAAATTGTGGAAAGCACACCTTTTTTCGCAAGATGATATGCAGCAGAAAGCCCAGCCGGACCTGACCCTATGATAGCAACCTTTTCTTCTCTTTTGGGAAGAGTTTTGATCTCGATTTGTCTTGGATCGAATTTATCAGCAGCAAGACGTTTGAGACTTCGTATCGCAACAGGATTATCGACATCGCACCTGCGGCAGGCGTCTTCACATCCGTGAGGACATATTCTTCCCAAAACACCGGGCAAAGGCAGATCTTCCATAATGATCTGAAGGGCCTCTTTATATTTGCCCTGGCCAACCATCTGGACATAACCCTGGACATTAAGCCCTGCCGGACATGCAAGCCTGCACGGGGCCTTATCGGTTTTCTGTATGGCGTATGCTCCGGGGATGGCCTGTGCGTATTGCTTATAAGCAGCTTTTCTTTCGGAAAGATTTTGTTCATATCCATTGGGTAATATTACCGGACATACTTTGGCGCATTCTCCGCAGCTCGTACATTTTAAAAGGTCTATATAACGCGGATTAGTTCTTACCAATGCAGAAAAGTTTCCTTTTTCTCCTGTAAGCTCAAGAAGTTCCGAATTAGTTAATAATTCAATATTCGGATGTCTGCCGGCCGTTACAAGATAGGGCGCTAAAATACACATGGAACAGTCGTTGGTAGGAAAGGTTTTGTCCAGTGCGCTCATAGCACCGCCGATTGCCTGGCTTTTTTCAACCAGATGGACTAAATAACCTGAGTTGGCCAAATCCAGTGATGCCTGAATCCCGGCAATACCGCCGCCTACAACAAGAACAGCGCCGATTACATCGCTTGACATGGTCTTATTCTCCTGTATCGTTTGTAGGAAGATTTACATCAACCAGATCATCACCTAAATAGGTACGCTCATTTTCAGCAAGAATGCCCAGCGAGAGAGCAATGATAGTCCAAAGGTGCAAAGTCCTGTACTTCCCTTTTCCAAAGTGCTTTCCCAGCTCGTCAATCTGCGCATGGCAATTATGACATGGAGTAACTACATATGGAGCGCCGGTGCGCATAATCTGTTCGTGCTTGAGAAGACCGTAAGTAAGTCTTGATTCTCTGTATCCCGACTGAAGAGATCCGCCTCCGCCTCCGCAGCAGTAATTGTTGGATTTGTTGGGATAGGTATCGATGAAATTTTCTTCTCCGACACAAGAAGTTAAGACAAAACGCAGATCATCGGCAAGTTCATCTCCAAAACTTTTTCTAACCTGATTGCAAGGATCCTGTACCGTAAATTTGACCTTAAGATCTTTATTCCAATCAGAATTGACTTTAAGCTTTCCTTCGCGAATCCATTTGGCGTAGTATCTTACCATTGGTTCGATTTCCAGCTCAGTTTCTATTTTATGTCTTTGCTGTCCTTTCCAGACAGAAAATGTGGAATGCCCGCATTCGGTGTTGAGATAAACTTTGCATCCAAGCTTCATGGCTGTTTGCAGTGTCAGGTTGGTGATTTTTTTCCACCCTTCATCGTCTGCAAGAAACATGCAATAATTTTCTCCGCCCCATCCTGTGCAACTATAGGTCCAGTCAGCTCCAACTATATTAAGAATTTTCCACAGGGGAACCATTTCATCCGGTTCCGTTACCGGTTCGCGTGAATTCTGGCTCAAAAAGAAATGAGATCCCTCTTTATCAATAGGTGCCGTAAGATTTTCCCATCCGGGCTGTGTTTCCCGAACTTCTTCCAGTACGTCTTCTACAACAAAGCGGAAATCCTCTTCCGGAGTTCCCATTGCACTGCAACTGTCGTTACGAAGAGCCATATCGCATGATCCTAATATTCCTTTGGGTCTTTTTTCACGCGGCCAAAGCTTTCTGGCTTCAAATATCATGGCGGCAATATCTATTTTCATGGGACATGCATATGTACAGCGATAGCACATGGTGCACATCCACACCCAGGGATGTTCCGTAATTTCTTCATCTAAGCCCAGAGTTACCATGCGAAGGAATTTTCTGGGGTCCATGTTTTCAAGACCTGTTGCAGGACATCCTGAAGCGCATGCCCCGCAGGTTAAACAAAGACTTAAGTTGGCGGTTGGAATGAGATGTTGTACTTTGTCTAAAAAATTGGTTTGTTTTTCTTTTCCGATTTTTATTGCTGCTTCGCCCATAATTATTCCTTTTAAATATATTTTAGTTGTTTTCCGGTTCATTGAATCGGAATGTGTTTAAATTAAACGCTTTGGTTTACTACCGGTTTGCCAATCCGCTAAAAATCAAACGCAGATATTTCTCATCTATGTCAGTCAAATAAGTCTCTTCGCATTCTTCCAAAACATTCATATTTTCTTTTGAACTGTCTTCTGATTCGGATTTGCTCCCGGCAATTTCCTGACTTAGACTTTTTGTTAACAACATCGGTGGGTTTTTATTATTTTCAAGCCACCGCTTGCACATATCGTATTTACCGATAAACGATATTATAAGATGTTCACCATCTATTATAGTCATCAGATTATAGCCTCTGCCCAGATCATACTTGACGCAGTTTCGTATTTTTATTTTTCCGTATTTAACTGCAATTTCCTCTTCAGAAACCTCGCCATGACTTTCCATTAATTTTTCTATAATCGTATCAGCTCTTTTAGCTGCTTTTTTATCTGCTTTACGAAGCGACTCCAGTTGCTTTTCAAACTGAGGGCTACGATTAACAAAACGAATCATTTTATCTTCCTTTCTCAGCGTATCAAAAAAAGATCTTCTCCGGTTTTATAGGTAAGTAATAAATACCTATAAAATAAAAGGAGAAAAGTATACTTCCGGACAAAGGTTTCAGTTAAAGTCAAATCTGACAGAAAAAGCTATTTTATTGTATAAAATCTTTAACTTATAAAGATTGCTATGCCGATATAGTGCGCAGAGGTAAAAATGGAATGAAAAACGTCATAGATAATTATATAAGATAATTAATAAAGCAGACATGATCTTTCGGCTTTACCTTGCGCATACCAACCCGGGCAGCGTTTTCTTATACTCTCTCAAGTAAAGCCAAAAAATTTATACATGATATTGTTTCCGTTAAACTAAATTACATAAAACTGTTTAAAGAAGTTAAAATAAGACTTATATCTTTTTACGTCATCAAATAATTATATATTACACATTAAGATGGGCTATATCAAATTAATATTATCTGTCAAGATTTTTTATACGTACAACAAGTTTTGTTTGATGGAATTCATTCTGTGAAAATTTCAAGTAGCCTTTATTTCCTATTGATTAATAATTGCAGATAATAAAATATGAAATATAATCGGTATAACCTATCACAGTGGAACAACAGTTTTGAGATTATTATTTTCTACTTCAAAAGAGATGATTCTCACATCTATTTCAAACAAATCCTTCAGATTATTTTCTGTAATCACATCTTGAGCATTGCCCACAACACCGTATTTTCCATTGCCCATCAGAAGTGCTTTGTCGGAAATTGACAGGGCATGGTCAGGAAAATGGGTAGTCATTACAACTGTGATATTCTTATCCTTGGATAGTTTGTTTAATACATTTAAAATTACCTTTTGATTTTTAAAATCCAAATGAGAAGTCGGCTCATCAAGTAAAAGCGCAACCGGTTCTGATGTCAAAGCTCTTGCTATCATAACAAGCTGTGCTTCCCCACCGCTGATGTTTGGATAGAGCCTGTTTGCCAAATAAGATATGCCCAAATTATCAATTGCTTCCTCTGCTATCTTAATATCTTTGGATGAAGGCGAATAAAACACATTAATATGCGGGGCTCTTCCCATGAGAACCATTTCCATTACCGTATAAGGAAAAGTCCAGTCTTGTTTCTGAGGCACATAGCCTATTTTCTTGCCGATTTCGTTTCTTTTTAGCGAGTTAATATTCTTTCCCTCAATATTTATTTCTCCTCTTTTGATTTGAAATAAGCCGTTTAAGCATTTAAGCAGCGTCGTTTTCCCGCAACCGTTTGGCCCAAGGATACTCAATATTTCACCTTTTTCTACTGAAAAGTATTTATCCTCAAATACATTCTTTTTTGCATCATAGCCAAATGCCACGTTTTTTACTTCAATTATCATACCCATCTACCTCCTGTCTTCTTCAGAAAAAAGGCAAAAAACGGCGCTCCGATAATAGCTGTAAGTATGCTTAAAGGAATTTCTACAGCCGTTGCTGATCTGGCTATGTCATCAATAATAAGAAGAGAAAGAGCCCCTATAGAAACACAGGCCGGCAATAAATTCTTGTGGTTGGGACCTACCAGCATTCTCGCTATATGCGGAATGACCAGTCCGATCCATCCGACTATTCCGCATAAAGATACCGAAGTGGCAGTTATAACCGTAGCTGACAAAATGACAACACGTTTCAACCACTTTGTATTAATACCCAATGCCTGGGCTTCTTCTTCACCCAATGACAATATATTTATTCTCCACCTCAGCAAAAGAAGCGTCAAGGTGCCAATTACAATTGGCGGAGCTGCAAGTAAAAGATCATCGTAGGAGGCCCCTGCCATGCTTCCCATGAGCCAGTAAACAATGGTAGGCAATTGGTCCTCCGGGTCCGCAACATATTTTACAAGTCCTATCAGGGCCGAAAAAAATGAGCTGATTATCACACCGATCAGTACAAGCATTAATAGCGAACTACCTGTTTTACTTTTGCTGATCAGATATGCTCCTGTCACTGCAACTATTCCAAAGCCAAAAGCAAACGATTGAACAACCAGTATTTTCCCTGATATCAGAATTCCCAGACAAGCACCAAATCCGGCTCCGGCTGAAACACCGAGTATATCAGGACTCACCAACGGATTACGGAAAAGCCCCTGGAATGAAGCTCCGGCAACAGACAAACCCGATCCCACAAGCATCGCCAATAACACGCGAGGGAGTCTTATATTAAGAATCACTGATTCCTCAATCAGGCTCCAGGTTGGTTTGATGGATAAAATCCGCGAGAGAAGAATG
This sequence comes from Pseudomonadota bacterium, assembly GCA_018817425.1. NCBI lineage: Bacteria > Pseudomonadati > Pseudomonadota > Pseudomonadota bacterium. The sequence goes on along the minus strand of JAHITX010000040.1, from coordinate 93,648 downwards.
TTAAATCCGGTCTCAGGTGATATTGCATATCTTCCCATGCAAATAGAAATAAGCAGGGTTGTAATTGCCAGTGCTATCATAACAAATGGTGTTATCTTTATTTGGTTTCCTGTGATTCTCATAAATTTACTCTTTAGTAACAGTTATGTCCATGGGCCTCTTTCAGTCGAATGAACAGGGTGAAGAATTTTTACAATCTGTTTTTGAGATAAACTATAGTTATAGAATCTCAAGTAGTGATGCTTGATTTCTTCTTCTATTGTATAGTCATTAAATAGTTTCGGATAATGTTTCTGGGCCAGCCACTTTAACATGAGCGATGCATCTGCACTTGGAGGTACCCATCGGTATATTCCTGAAGGGATTTTATAAACTCTTTTTTCCTTTACTGCCCTAACTTTGCTCCAGTCCTGTCCTTTAACTGTATTATTCAGGATATCCTCCGGTAATGTATTGGAAAAGTTACTTATGTATATTATATCGGGATTCCATTTGTATATTTGCTCCATATTAAGAGCGGATATACCAGGTATGCTTTCTGCTACGTTTATGGCTCCTGTTGATTCCAGCCAAAACTGACTATAGTTGCCCTTGCCGGAACATATTTGTTTGTCACTATGATAGAATAAAAGAAGGGCTCTTGGTTTTTTATCCAGAGCTATATCTCTGATTCTGGAAGATATCATCTTCATGGTCTCGCGGTTATAATCAACCAGTTGCAACGTCCTTTCTTTTTCATCGAAAGTCTCTCCCAAAATATTTATCCATAAATGGAGAGTTTCCAAAGCATTTCCGCCTTTGACAGTGTGAACCGCTACCGCAGGTATATCAATTGATTCAAATTGTTCAGCCTGCTTAGGAAATAATCCCCAAAAGAAAATAATATCAGGCCTTAATTTTAGAAGCTCTTCTATGTTAAGATCTTTCCCTTTAACAAATCCTGTAGCTACATTCATCAACTCAGGGGCAAACACACCCAGCATTGAGACCTTCGCATTGCTTTTAGACTCGGGATGGATACCTGCAATTTTCCTGCATGAGCCGGTAACAACATAGTATAACGCCGGAAGCGGAAGGGGAACCATAATCACTCTATTGATATCTTTGGGTATTATTATCTCTTTTCCGTTTTGATCAATTATTGTATCAACTTTCGCATTTGAATTTGCTTTTAGCGCTGAAGATGATGTTGCGTGTTCTTGAGTTTTCTCCTTGTCGACACATCCAACGGCCAATGCCAGCGTCAGAAGCATAAGCAATACTATATTGATTGACACTTTTTGTACTTTATTGATTTTCATCTTTTATTTCTTTTAATTTTCTACTAAAATAGTTCGACCCATCATCGCCTATATAATCCAAGCTGCTGTCCCAGTGAAGACGACTGGAAACCGCAAGATGAGGAAACGTAATAAAGTAGCTTTTTTTTGCCGACACCGACAAATCATAGTATAACGGGTCGGCCACAATAACATCGAAATGATTCTCTATAGTCAGGTCAGTGAGGTCGTCTTCGCATTCAAAATGCAAGTCGCCCTTTTCCATAAGCGCCTGGTCCATACCAAAAAACGAACCCACAGTTACCTTTGCAATCTTCAAATCTATTCGCAGACAATCGCGAATGGCATTGCACATCACCTGTTCTCCTATTACTAGAACATTGCGAATACCTGCTACCGGATCATTACTAACCTGCTGCGTATCCGATTCAAACGCAAGACCAAGCATAGAATGGATAGTACTGATAAACTTAAGGGTTGATTTACGTCCTATGGGAATGCCTGCAAAATAAGGCACCCCATATTCGCGCTCCATATAACGAGCTGCTTCAAGACCGGAACGGGACACCACAATATTCAGACGAGCTTGGGCTGAGCACGCAATCTCATCGAGATTGGAGCCCATTGACCAGCAAGAAATTACCTTAAACCCGGAATCAGCCAATAGTGAAGTAAGCTTTTTCACTTGTCGGCCATTTCCCATATCAAGCGGAGTTGCCCCTATAATATTGATTCCAGCCTCAACAATAGTTGGGCCTGATTTTACAAAACGTCGGGCTATTTCCAAAAAAGCTAAAGATGCCCCATAATCATAATAATTCATTCCGGTTGTGTCGAACATGAGTGCCGGTATGCCTGTCCTTTGCGTAAGAATATGAGAAAGCGCTGCATAGTCGGTACCGATAACCATTGTGGTCGGGGTGCCGACAATGGCAACAAACTGTCGTTCAAGGCTGCAAACAGCATCTTCAAGCTTTTTTAGTACCTTCTCATCATCTCCTATAACAGTATCAATTTCTCTAAGTCCTGAACTGAACACAGCACTTGTACTGCCATACCAACGCGGTTCATCAAATCCGGTAAAGTTTCCGGTACAACCACCTGCATCATGGATTACTACTATTCCACCCAGTTCAAACAGCACTGAACAGACTCCTGAATAGTCAGGTGCAAATGGAGGTAATACTTTATATAGACCTTTCATTTAACTCTCCCTTTATATTACCATACCGGAAGCATACATCTGTTCTTTGTGATTCCGAGGGTTTTCAAGCGCCTTTACCATCTCTCGGAAAAGATATATTATTCCTTGGTACCCATATGGCTGTTTCTCAAGACCAAGTGGCACTGTTTTAGCCCCTGAGCAGAAGTAACCGGCGTCAAACCCTACTGTAAGATCCACTGTCAATTTATCCTTGATCAGGTTCGCCATGGTTGGATGGTTATTTGTAAATATTTTGACGTTCGGGTTATAAATCTTTAACCAATCTATATGTTCATCGTCGGAAACAAGAAGCAGGTCGGCAAAAATGTAAGGCACATGAAAACCATATTCAGTCAAAGCACGGGCAAGTTCAAATGGACTGGCATTCGCTGTTGAGCCCACCGCAACAGTTAGAGCCCCTAAAGTTTTTTTATAGGATTTGACAGTATCCCATGCTTCTTCACAATACCAATCAGTACTGAGCTTGACACCAAGAAACTTCTCCAGAGCGCTATATGTTTGCGCAATCGAATTAAAACTGTATGTAACCGGTGTAATACAATATGGGATTTGAAGTTTTTCCTTCATTAGTTCTGCCGCAAGGTAACCTCCGGGCTTAATGAGCAGGTTATGCGTTGACTTGCTCATTGAGCGAAACTCCTCCATCGTTTTGCAGGCCGCGACATGCCTGACTTTGGTAAAACCGGCGTCTGCCATTACCTTATAGAATTCACTCTCCGCATCTATGGGCGCAAAGCTTCCTATGATATTTAGCGCTCGCTCTTTAAAGTTTGAGCGTTCAAGAAAATCATAGACAGTCTGCTGCACAGTGAAGGTCGGCGGTTTTTTGGTATCCATAACGGGAGGGTTCATATGACAAATGCGCACCGGTATCCCATATCTGCTTTCCAATTGCTGAGTTAATCCGTCATAGTCCGAACCCAGCAAATCGTCAATGCAGGTAGCACAGATCAGCATTGCATTAGGACTGGGCCTGACAGTGGCCATGATTTCATCTACTGCACGGGGAATCATTTCCATGTGCTTGCCTGTTATGATGTCCATCTCACTTACATGCAATAAAAAGAGAGGCTTCTTAAAACCAAGCTGGATGCCGGCTATAGCCCCATGTCGTCCGCAGCCGGCGGGCGAAACAAACAGCATAACTGATTCGGGAACAAGCAGTCCCACACGGATGATACCCCAACCACCGGCGCTGGCAGGACAGTAGTGGAGATGATTGGGCGGCACCAACCTGTGTTGCCACTGTGTTTTGGTATTTTTAATTTCATCAATTGAAAGGTGGAATACATTACTGTTCATAATTCCTCCCTGTTCAAGGCTATGTGGTGGGCTATATCTAATATAATCCTTGAAACAGGCAAATCAGGATTACCCTGAACGACTGTCTTATTCTGCTGTTCGTAAAACGGTATCTGGTTATCGCGGGGAATATCACCAATAATATCAGCATTAATCTCTTTGGCGAACTTCCTGACAATTTCTTCTTCATCATCAATGTTACGACGGTTCAGAATTAAACCGCGCAATTTGGCGTAATTTCTATCAGCAAAGTTATCGATCGCCTTTTTAATGTTATCTGCAGCAAAGAGGGCCATTTTCTCGCCGGATGTGATAATAATAACCTCTTCAGCATATCCATTGCGTATGGGCATGGCGAACCCGCCGCAAACAACATCGCCAAGCACATCAAAAAGAACAAAATCGGGATTATATACATCAAAAGCATTCAATTCCTCAAGAAGGTTGAAGGTGGTTATGATCCCCCGTCCGGCACAGCCAAGTCCCGGTGTGGGGCCACCTGCCTCAACGCACAGGATGCCATTAACCCCTTCGGCTACAATATCTTTAAGCGAAGAACAACTTCCATGTTCTTTCAGGTATGTCATGACAGGAGTGACAGTGCGGCCGTCAGTAAGATTGATGGTGGAATCGGCTTTTGGATCACAGCCAATCTGCATTACCTTGTATCCGAGCATGGAGATAGCAACGGATAGGGAACTGGTAACAGTTGATTTGCCGATTCCCCCTTTTCCATAGAAAGCAATTTTTCGCATTTTGATTTACTCTTTATCTCTAAATGTTAATAATTTTATTACTAGTATTTTAAAATTAAACTGGCTCATTTATGCAGCTTTTTTAGAAACATACCTAAAACTCGGATTTCAGAGAGACAGATACGCAACGACCGGGTTCAAGCAACGGGTTTGTAATACTCCTCTCATATGTTATATCCTCAGGCGTTACGGGGCTGCTATATTTTTTATCCAGAATGTTTTCTAAAGCTATGCGCATTTGCATATCAGGCAAAGTGGATGATATCTCCCTGATACTAAATCCGCCGTATAGGTTTAATACGCTGTAAGAAGCAGTCTCACGCTCCTGTGTACTATCAATGCGATCTTTTCTAATTGACCACCTGTCAGTTACTTCAATATAATAAACTTTACTGTCAGGCGTGTAACGCACACCCACCAAACCGTTTAGAGGCGCAATATAAGATAAGGGTTTATTAGTTTTTGTATTTGTACCTCGCAGGTAAGCGGCATTCATAAATGCTTTCCAGCTACTGTCCAGTACTAATGTGGCATCAAGTTCAATACCTTTGATAGTTGCTTCGCCGATGTTCTGCGGTTGTAAGGCGTTTGTGCCGGGATAGATTGTGGATGCTACCTGCGTTCTGTTAATAAGATCCTCATACTCACTATAAAAGGCAGTTAAATTGGCTCTGATTTTTTGCAAACGCAAACGAGTGCCGATCTCATAAGTAATGCCTTTTTCCGGCTTAAGATCTGGATTTGGCTCGTAGCCTAAAAGCGTTCCGAATTTTTCAAAGGGAATTGGAACACGGTAGCTTGTATTTGCGTTTGCTGTAAAATGCATGATATTAAATGGCCGGTAAACCAAGCCCAAGCCACCAGTTATAGGACGGTCGGTAGTTGTATCTGAACCTGTAAAACCTGCGACCGTATCCGCAGTAGTGCGAAAGTAATCCGCGCGCCCGGATGCCGATACAGTCAACTTTTCGGAAGGATCCCAGTCATTGTGGACAAACAGACCGATATTGGTTTGGGTTTCAGCCGGGCTGGCTTCTCTCTTTAATGTAATTGAAGTTATATTCCCCAAGGAGTCATATTTTATAATGTCCTGCTTTAAGGTATCCCGGTCATCACGAAACCAATCAGTGCCTATAGTCAAAGTATTACTTTTTCCCCATGACCGCACACAAAAAAATTTTCCTCCTATTGATAGAGGGCCATCAACATAATTTACTGATTTCGTCAAACTTGATGATGGATTAACTTTTGGTCGTACCTCTCCATAATTATTAGTATCCAGATATCTTGCAAATATACTGGCCTCTATATGTTTCAAATCTAAGGCTTTATTGAGTCCTTCATAATGTAATTTAATCATCTTTTCGCGCAGAGGGTCCTGCCGACGAGTTTTGTATGGATAACCCGGCGCAGCTGAAAGGCCTCCTGCATAACCTTGTTCTATTTCTGCGAATTTTGCTGATAATTCAATCCGGTGACCTTGAGCCGGAGTATAGCCAAGTCTTAAATCTCCTGACCATGCTTCCATATCACTTTTAGGGATATCTCCTTCCGCACTTCTATAATCTTCCGCTTTTTTACCGGATACTCCCAGAAGCATATCAAAACCATTGCCCATGCCTTCAAGTTCAACAGAACCGCCTCTGAGATTGTTTACACTTGAATAATCCAATGATCTTAATCGCGGCTTTAAGGCAAACGGTTTGTTTATGTCACCTTCAGTTTTTCTGGTAATTATATTTATCAATCCGGCCATGGCATCTGTGCCATACATTGCAGAGGCAGGACCGCGGATAACTTCAATACGTTCAATACGGTTGGGGTCAATCAACATATATTCGAGGGTATTGCGCCCATGGAAACGATCCCCGTCAATAAAGAGAGGAGACTTTAAGTTGTTAGAGTTAAAACCCCGGACACTTAATTGTCCTCCTATTGGACCCGATTTTGATATAGATATGCCTGGAACTTCTCTATCCAATAATTCCATGACGCTTATGCTATTAGAGGTATCAATTGTTTCTTTATCTATAAGAGTTACCGGCTTTGATGTCATATCCACAGCTCTTTCCGTCCTGGTGGCAGTCACCACCACGTCTTCAAGAACTACCGGTTTTTCCATCATCTCTTTACTTTCCTCTTGTTCTGCAGCAATTGAAGTAGTTTGTGTGAAAATAATCACGCTAAAAATAATTAACCCGAATAGTTTTATCTTTAAATATTTAAGCATACGATCTTATTCTTCCTCCTCATTAGTTGGTAACAATGACAAAATCTGTCCTGACCCACACATATTGGAAAAAACTATCAGCTACTCCCGAGAGCATGGTATCAGTATCTGAAGAATCTTTCCGCTATACCGGCAAAGGCCGGAAATATGGATTCAATATCTTCTGTATATAGACTTTTGATAGCATAATGATTAAACGTTCGTTTTTTTATAGGCAAAAAAAATACTGCACCCAATACTCTATAAGATATATTTCTTCGAAGAAAAACATATCCTCTTTATAGTCGTCTCCTCTCCCACAGATATAAATCCCAGGATTTTATTCTATTGCATATTTCATTACTGCTTTTCCTGTTTTTTTTATTTCAGTAATTTATTACAGGAATTCGTGCCGGTAAATTCTACAGGCTCACCAAGTGTTTTTATTCAGAAAGGAGAGTATAATTTATATAAATCAACTTCAATGGGTGCACACATATTATGAAAGAACGATAAAAAGAAGAAGATAAGTAGAAATAATACCCATATTTTTTTGTAGATACCTTAAAAATATTCTTAAGTTGTTACTGGAATATAGTTAACTATCTATTGGATCATGCATATGTATATTTGATCATATCTATATATGCATACCTGAATATATCGCTATTATACTCATGTCCAATAGATAATAATTATATACTATATATTTACTATTTATTGTTTCTATGCTTTGTTTACTATTTTAATGGAATACATTGATAATATGCTAAGGGGTCAGCTTTGAATAAAAATTCCATGTGCATGGTGCGAAGTTATGAGGTGCGGCAGTAGATTTGAAAAGATATCTACAGACTATATGGATCGTGAAATGAGCAATCATGGGGATTTGGAGTTCGACCCGCATGAATGTGATCTTTCAGATCTGGCATTAGCTGCCATAACCCTTTCAGGATTTCCTTTAACTCTGGAAAAGGCAATTCCTGACGCCTATTTTGCACCTTAGGATGTTTCTGGCTGAAAGAGCACAAGAGGCAGGAGACCGAGAAACTTATTTGAAGTATTATTTTTCTCAGCAAACAGACCGTCTTACTTTAACTTCTTATAAAGAATTTGAAAAAGAATGCCGAAGTGAAGAATGGGAAAAATACGAGGCCAAAATACTTGACTTGTTGAAAAAAGATTTTAATATCCAGGCTGTAAAAATTTATTTGTATCGAAAAGAATATGGAAAAGCACTTCAGTTTTTCAAAACACATTCCGGATATAGTTATTATTACAATGTTAATTCCGAGGTGTTTTCTGTAGCAAAAGGACTTGAAGTTCGATATCCAACGCAAATACTTTTATTTTATAAGTTATCAGTTGGTAATCTTAACGTATCGACATCAAGAAAAGTCTATTCTGAAAATGCTGTAGCTGTCGCACGGGTGCGACGGGTTCTTGTTGATGTTATGAAAAGACCCGATGAATGGAAAAAATACGCATTGCCGATAAAATTAAACAATATAAAAAGACCAGCATTTCAGGAGGAATTCTCAAGAATTATTCCTGACTGGAAAAACTTATAGTATGTTTGATAGCATAGTCTTTTCATTTATCGTAGGTATAATAGAAAATTAAACCGCAACAGTGAGCGCATTCCCCGCAATTTTCGGCTGGGAATGCAAGCAAATCAGAAATCGAGCAAAAGTTATTACGATCGCTGTGAACACAGAGAAGTGTTTCAATTCGGTTATACGTATAGCTTCCTGTAACAAAGCAACCAGCAATTTTGGCAGGTGTACTTCCTTTCAAAGGATAATCCTTATTGACTGAAATTAGCAACACGACAGATGTCTAAGATCCACAAGGTTCCATTCAGTAATCAACGCAAACGAAATCAATTGGACAAAATCCTGTGTTATACGTAGTACGTGTTAACAGAACATAAATAGCAATTATAGAATAGCTCAGTAAAAATTTGACAAAAACTCTAAATTACTTTATAAATTAGCGAATTTTCATACAGTTTTTGTTTCCAACATCAAGTAAAGACATATTACGTATATTAATTGATATGCATTGAGAAATAATCATTATGCCAATAACACCAAAACTTACAGAGAATCAAAAGAAACGTTTATCAATCCTTGAGCCTAAGCTTAGAAATACCGTAAAGATTGGTAATTACAACTTAGCGAAAACCATTACTATAGATATTCAAGGAGTTCTTAGGCAAAGTGGGCATGAGACACGTTTAATGCAAGCAAAAAATTGGCTATTTGAAGCCGCCATGGAGGCAGGGCATCTCAAAATTGCTATCTCTGGGTTCCAAGGGATTAGAAAAAAGTGCAGTCCTCAAACTCGTGTATATCTTGAAGCTACGGCGTTGCAGGCCATTTGTTATATTAGGGAGGGACAATTAGATAAAGCGGAAAGAATGATTTCGGAAGTTCTTAATAAAAGCAAATATATTAGATCTGATAGGCGTCGAAGGCAATTTAAAAGACGAATTATTTTGAGATTCGAAGAAGAAGTAACTCTTTCAGCATTAAAAAACACGGGCGATGATCAATTAGATATTGATGAAATTGAAAATCAAGCTGGCTTAACGGTCCAAACTAAAAATGAAGATGAAATTTTAAGTGATCTTGGTCGTAACCTCCCAAGAAAAGTCATAAACGACCTATTAAGGATACATAATTTTTCAGGCAAAGAGCTGCCATACGATGAACGAAAACTATTGCCTGCTCCAGAAGAAATCATTGAAGAAAAAGCACTAGGTCGAACAGTTTTTTCGGCATTTAAAAGGGTTCTATGGCGGTCACTTTGTGATCCTGATAGTGATATTTACAAAGTTTGGTTCCATAATGGACTGTCATTCGTTTTAAACAAGAAATATTTAGGTATGGCAATTTCAGCAGCAATGGGGGGCTTGCATATCGGTATTAAAGCTTTAGCTATTTCTGCAACGGCCTTAATAATAAAAATGGGCATTGAAACCTATTGTACATTATACCAACCTAAAGGTGTAATGATAGAAATATCAGAAAAAGATTAAAACTGATGCATATCAAATTGCTGCATTAGACAGCCAGGGCGGGGCGCTCGTGGTAAAATGAAATATGGTGTTGCCCTGTCTGCTAATGAGCATAGTGTTATAAGAGAAAAAGTGAGAAAAATGAAAGGAATAAGATCATTCTTATTGGCTATTTTAATTCTTTATGGCTGTACTGCGGAGTCGGATACCCAAACACCAAATACAATCTCCGGTGTTCCTGCTGAAAACGAAATAGTAATGACCGAGGGTATGCAGATTACTGCCACAACACTCGGGGGGATGATTAAAGCTAATATAGGAGGAACGCTAAAAGATTTACATGCCTGGGAAGGGGGAACAATAACAATTACCGCTGGAAAAGGGCTAAAAAGATCATACACATGGGAAGGAGCAACACGCTCAGTTGTTATGCGGCCAAGGGGCGAACGTTGGTATGGTAGTATGGGTATTTATTATCCTGGACCAGGAAAACATTGGAAAGAGCACAACGAAATATCACGTGGTGTTTTTCAAGAAGGTCAACAGCATTTTGATACAACACAAGAAGCATTAGAATGGCTAAAAATGCCCAATCAGCATAATTGCGTATATAACAATGATGGTCTTGTTGTGTGTTATTCGAAAACTCTACAACGTCGCCAACTAAATGTAGATGTCTGGCAAATATTCGTTGGCGGTAAGATTATTTCGAAATATCAGGAAATTGATCGAGTCAAAGAAAATGAGCGAAGACATTATGAGCGTTTCCCAGGTACTCGTCTTGATGCTCCAGGAAATACACGACTAAAGAAAATTTGCCATGTTGGTGGTGAAAAACCAAAATCACTGCCGGGCAGTCAAGATTACAAAATTAAGGTAGAATTTCCACATTAAAAATCGCATAAATAGGCGCTGAAGCCAATAGCGGCTGGGCCGCTCCGGCTTAGCTTTTCGTTACTCTCTTTCTATCAGTAATAAACATTTTTCAAAGAATCCGATAGTATTTGTTTGTAGCATTTTAACCCGAAGTTACGTATCTGGTTATAACGGGTTATTAATGGAAGAAACTTGTTCTTTCTATATGGTGCAGATAAAATAGTTTCGAGTGTGCTCTGGCAGCTAAGACCGACGCACCACTGGTGTTATGAGCCCGTTTTGTAGCATGGTTCCGAGCGTTATGATTATTTTATTGGTGACAGTGTCCATGCCTGTTTGGCATGACCGATCCCGTTTAGGAGACTAAAGAAGTCAATCGACCCGGGCCAGAGCATTACCCAAAACCACCAGATGAGGAGCGATTTTATGCGCAGGATGAATGCAAAGCCAGGAAAAAAGTTGTCCAAGGGAAAGGCGTCTAATAGATTGCCGAAGCTTAATGTAGATGCCGCAGGTATTGATGTTGGTTCAGAGGAGCACTGGGTAGCTGTGCCAGAAGATCGCGCTGAACATCCTGTGCGGAGCTTCAAGTGTTTTACGGCGGATTTGCAGGATATGGAAAAAAGCCAGGGGTCAAGTCCGCTTTTGGCTCTTATTTTCCATATTAATAAGTTCATTTATACATTTTTTGAAATTTATGCACTGGCGTTATTCAAAATGGAACTAAATTTATTATCAAACCTTTTGAATTTTGTAATTCATTATCATGATTTGCGTTAGAAATCTACTATTTCAATGAAAATATTAGATCTATTTCTTTCAGGAAGCTTCAATAAAAAAACAGCATGAACATTTTTCAAGATCGCCTAACCTTCAGGATAAAGTCGAGGGAAATAATACTCCACCATGGATGCCGGAAAACCGAGCATTACAGGCCCTTTTTCCGAATCGGAAACTAAATATCCGTTTACCATTAAACTACTGACGACCCTACGTGCTGAACGTTCAGGCATTCCGATGATATTCGGTATTTCTCCGCGAGGGATTTCCCCGCGTAAAAATACATCTCTTAGTAAATGCCCTGATTCAGGTTTCAGTGCACCAAAAGAAACTTGGCGATCAACCACTGCTTGTATTCGTTTCTGCATTCCATCCAATTCCAAAAGGCCCGACATAAAGTCGATTTGGTCAATAGCAATTTTAAGAAAGAATTTACAAAACCCCAACAGTCCGGCTTGTGTCAAATTTCCTCGGCCATCCAGGTCTCCTCTGCGGGGTTGGTCTGCTCCTGCTAATGAAGCAAGGTAATCTTCCAGATTTCTTGCAAAACCCCGGGATACAGTCCACAAGCCGTGGCCATCTTTTTTTACCTTTTTAGGTAGGCATGAGTCATAAGTCGTGTAACTCTCCCATTGCCATCCAGAAAAGGATGAATCCATGTTGATCCTCCAAACATATACCAGTATATTGGCCGATCTAATAAACTAAAATAACAAGTTAAAACAAATCAAAAACAACCAAGCCCCCTATTCCCATCAAAGCGATTCCGATTATAATAAGACATCCACGTATTTTAAGAGATTTACTATTATTTTTCGTCAAAAGCATTTAACCTGTTAAAAATAGTGAATACTTGAATTATTCGGCAAACTTGATGGCGATATCTCTTAACTGTTCGTGGATTTCCAGAAAGGCATCCACAATATCGGGATCAAAGTGAGTCCCTTTGGCTTTTCTGATAATATGAACAGACATGGTATGTGGATATGGTGGCTTGTAAACCCTTTTGCTGATCAGGGCGTCATAGACATTTGACCTGCTTGGTATGGAAATGAAATCACCGGCCAACAGATTGCCTGCAAAAGTAGCTTGCACTTCCACTCCGGGAAATATCGGATCAAAAGGCGTTGTTCTCAATTCTTCCAGACCTACCACCTTTGCTCCGACAAATACTATTTTTTCACGGATTTTATCCGGTGAGATGATTTGATCAATGATATCGGCTGCCGATATATAATAGCTTACTTCCTTTATGGTTTATCTTTAACTGCTTTCAACACGTTAGATGAAAGCAGGCTGCTACAAATTCGGATTCTTTTTTCAGCTTATTGAATGTGACAACGGCATGCTCTGTTGGCAAAACTACAACACGGATGTTTTTTGCCTTAAGATCGGCAGTAAAACCGCGTACAGGCTTCATCATTCCCGGATCACCTGTTCCAACAACAAGAATGCCTGGAGTTGATTTGATAATCTCTTCTATATCAGAAACTGCAAGTACATGGCTGGCCTTTCGCCACCAGGGACTGATAATTTTACCATCGGACATGATAATTATATCCCTGGTATATGGATGACCGTTGATTATTATTTTACCAAATGAATAGGATTCAATCATAGTGTATGCCACTATCAATTATTAATATGAAGACAATGCAACCAGGTTCAGCCTGCATGCTTTTTAACCCATTCGACATACTTGTCTATCCAGTTTTGAAAAAACGGTTTGCTGTCTGCACTTATATCACCTGTATTGTCAAACAAACCATCTTGTACATGAATGAATGCTTCGGGTTGGCCAAGAACAAATACATCCAGACATGCAAGAACATTACGCAAATGTTGTTGCGCCAGTGCTGTACCGATAACTCCGATTGAAGCACCTATTACGCCGGCAGGCTTTTTTGCCCATGCGCTTTGTCCATAAGGACGTGAAGCATGGTCGATTGCATTCTTAAGCACACCGGGTATTGAACGGTTATATTCCGGCGTAACGAACAAAAGACCATCGGAACCTTTAATTTCGTTTTTCAGACGTTTGACGGATTCGGCTTGATTAGCGTCATCATCCTGGTTGTAGAGCGGAAGATCGCCTATTTGAATTTGTTTGAATGAAAACTCTGACGGAGCCAACTTTACTATAGCATTTGCTAATTTACGATTGAATGAATCTTGACGAAGGCTTCCTATGAAAACGGCAATATTGTATTTGCTCATAATTATACTCCTTTATGTGATTTTATCAAATTAACAGGATTCAATCATAGTACAATGCAACAAGCAGTTATAAATATATACAGAATTTAAGTCTTAGGTTTGATATTTGATATAGATTAAATGGCCCGATAAAAATAATAAGCCTGATTATTATGAAATTAAATATAATCTATTGAAAGATATTTTGCAATAAAAAGCAAGATTTTGAAATGATTTATTATTGTGCGGCCCTTTTATTAAAGGCCGCACATGTTTTTATATTACCCTTTTATGCTTCTTGGCAAAATCATATGATTTTGCGGGCAGATTGATTTTGGATTCTGATATGCTGAACCTGCAAAGGCTATAAGATATTTTCTTAATTCATTTAACTGAACAATTTCATCAAGAAGTCCGGTTTTTGCACAAAAATCAGGTCTTGAATAATCATAATATTTTTTTGCCAGCTCATTCATTTTATCTATAATCGGCTCAAGAGGTTTTCCGGCAGCTTTGTCTTTTACCAGTCTTCGCGAATATGTGGCTGCTGCTGCTGTTTCTCCATGCATAACATAAATCTCACTTGTAGCTGTTCCAAGCGTGAAGGCATTATGATCGTTTCCGGTCGGGCCCCCCATAAGATAGTGAGCTGCGGCCGAACCCTTTCTTAAGACAACAAGAATTTGCGGAACATCAGTTTGCTGTATGGAATAAATAAGAGACTGACCAAGGCCAAGAAGTTCCGCTTTTTCTGCAAGATCGCCCACGTCGATTCCGGTTGTATCCTGAAACCATAAGATAGGAAGCCTGTCACGGCCGCAAAGCGTTACAAACTCGTTCATCTTTATAAGCCCCTGCCTGTAGAGCTTTCCGCCTATACCCGGATAAGGGGCATATTCAGGATAATGTTCCCTTAAAAAACCCTGGTTATTTCCTATACAGCCAACAGGAAAACCATCAACTTTGCAAATACCTGTATATACTTCCGGGCCATATTCCGGACGATATTCCATATGCTCACTGCCATCAACAAGACGGGATAAGATATCTTTAAAATCATATGTTCTTTTTTGATTGAAAGGAAGTAAAGAGTAGAGATCATCAGTAGAATATTTAGGAGATTTAGGTTCCGCCACCCTGAAAAATTTTGGATTGTATGCGGGCATGTCTCTCATATAATCTTTAAGACCATCCAGTACTCCTGTTTCTTCTTCAAAAACATAACGGAAGAAGCCAGTTTCATTATAATGAATATCAACAGATCCGGGCGGTTTTTCCTTAAACTGCTTTGCAGCCGCTATCAAAGCTTCAGCACCTTCTAAATCAAAATTACCCTTGGGTGACATTCCGCTTAATATGCCTCCTCCTCCGACCGCAATATTACAATTTTTATGAGCAAATAAAACAGTAGGGCTTATTCCCTGGTAGCCGCCTCCAGCCGGATTAGTGCCATATATACCGGCTAAAACAGGTATTCCCATTGTTTCAAGCTCAGCATGTCTGTAAAATGGTGTTCCGGAGCCACGACGGCCTCCATAAAATTTTTCCTGTTCGGGCAATTGGACACCGCTACAGTTTACTAGCCAGACAAGAGGGATATTAAGTCTTTTTGACAGATCAGTCACACGAAGTATATTTTCAGATTGTCCCGGCAGCCATGCCCCTGCCATCACTTTATTGTCAAACCCTATGATTACCGCCCATTTGCCGGATATTTTTCCTATACCATCAATGACATTGGTTGTTCCCTCAGGGATATTCATAGGATTATATATGGTGTGCAGAGGGCACCATGTTCCAGGATCAACCAGATATGCAAGTCTTTGCCAGACTGTCATCTCGCCTCTCTGATTAATTTTTTCGGTTGGGAAGCCCGCGTTTTTTACCTTTTCAACCTCATCCCTGATTTGTTTTTCAACTTCTTTTATCTGTTCAACATTTTCCTTGCTGCTTTTTTTATGCCCTTCGGTAAGTTCTCTGCCTAAATCGGGCATTTTTTCAAAATAAGGTCTCATGTTCTAACTCCCGTTAAAAACTTTCACATTTATACAATAAGTGCAATCACTGCACGATTTATTAATATCGTCTGCATATAACAAAGATATTATTTAAAGATTCCCCAATACAAAAATCGGGGAATCTTTGACCATTCATTTAATAGGCCACATTCCTTTTTCTTCCAGAACAGCTCTTAATACTTTCAAAGCCGAATTCATTGCCGGAACACCTCCGTAAGTACTGGTCTGAAATATTACCTCAGCAATTTCTTCCGGAGCGCATCCGACATTAAGCGCAGCCTGTATATGAAGTTTTAATTCATCAAGGTGCGATAAAACAGTAAGCACTGCAACTGTAACAAGCTGTCTTGTGGTATGGGGAATCTTTTCCCTTGCGTACATCCGCCCTGTAATAAAAAGAGAAAGTTCATTTGCAAGCTTTTTATCAAAAGACTTCCAAAGCTCGTAAGGCCTTTCTCCTTCTACATCTTTAAAATAAAGAGCGGCGGTTTTTTTCGTTTTTTCAAAAACATCGTCTTCCAAGATCAAATTCCCCTTTTAAAAATACTATCTGTTTGCCTTTCTGATTCCAAGCTGATCCTGGGCTATTATCCACTTGCAGATATTTGCCGATCCTTCGACCATTGTATATGTCGGAGCATCTCTGTAGTAACGGGCAACTGGATATTCGGTTGAATAACCGTAAGCACCTAAAATACGCATAGCATAGTTTGCACATTTAACTGCAGTTTCACCGGCAAAATACTTGGCCTGAGCCACTTCAAGCCCGTTATTCAAATTGCCTTCATCTTTTGTGCAAGCCGCTCTATAAACCAGAAAGCGGGCAGCCTCTATCTCTGCATTCATCTGGCCTACCATATCCTGATTCATCTGGAATTTACCGATTTCCTGGCCGAACTGTTTTCTTTCCATGGCATATTTTGTCACAACATCAAGACATGCCTGAGCAAGACCGACGGCTCCAGCTGCGGCAGAAAGACGCGTCTGATTAAGCGATCCGAAAACGATCTTTGTTCCGTCGCCGGGTTTTCCAATAATGTTTTCTTTGGGTACTTTTGTGTCTACAAGATAAATTTCTCCGGTGGGTGAAGATCTTGAACCCATCTTATCCAGATCTGTTGTACTAATACCGTTAAAATTCTTTAACTCAACAACAAACGCCGAAAGGCCCTTAGCCCCGGCGGCTTTATCGGTATAGGCATAAAAGATTACCGCATCTCCGACATTGGCATTTGATATCCATGTTTTGGAGCCGTTTAGCAACCAATGGTCGCCTTTATCTTCCGCTATGGATTTAATGGCCATTACATCCGAACCGGCATCAGGTTCCGTTATTGCAAATCCGCCCACATACTCGGCACTGACAAGTTTGGATATATATTTCTTTTTTAGTTCTTCAGAACCATACTTATAGATTGTGTAAGCACATCCAAGGGTTTGCATATTGACCTGAACCCGCAGCGAGCTTGATCCCCTTGCTATTTCCTCTGTTACAATCATTGCAGCCAGCCAGCCCATTTCCGAACCGCCGTATTCTTCCGGAATGACCGTACCAAAAAAGCCAAGTTCTCCCATTGGCTTTACAACTTCATTATATGGGAAATAATGATTCATATCCCATTCATCAGCAAACGGGGCGATTTTTTCATCTGCAAAATCACGCACCGTGTCTTTAAGCATTTGAAGTTCTTCTGATAATTTAAAATCCATTTTCTCCTCCTGACAATATTTATTTTACATATTTTAAATTAAGTCTTCCATTAATTATAAATATTTATCATATGACAGAAAAAAGCATGTCCTGTCAATGTACTTTTTAAAGCCTGGCATTTCATGCGGATCAAGGATGATAGGCAGGAAACTTTATTGGAAATGATGTATTTAATAATAACCGTCCTTGTTTTCATTCAAGAACAGTTTTATTATGCAATCTTTTTTCCGGGCAGTGGCGCTCCTACCGTGTAGACCTCATCAACTTTTATGGTTCCAACCGCTTTTACATTCATCTTCTTTTGCATTGCATTTTCAGAAAATTTATCAAAAAGTTTTCCGCTGGTCAAAAATCCCTGAAATGTTCCCTTGACCTGAAAGCCTACTCCAGGCTCCGCTCCAAGAGCAAGAGCTGCTACTTTATTATTTATTTCCAGGTTTTTATTGGTTTTACCGCCAAATATATCGGCAAAGGCTATAGTTTCTTCATCTATTGCTCTTAAACTACCCTTTGGCACTACATTTATTTCCGAAAGTGTACCGGCTGTGGCCAGAACTTTAGTGCTTTTAAGGTCATTAAATACATCCATAACTTCTTTGGGCATTTTAGCCATAACATTTGTCTCCTTTTTTTTTGTTATCAACAATCACCATTGTATTTATTTTATTTATCAAGAATTTTTACAATTCTCCTATTTATTTTATTCTTGTTTTTCATATTTTCATCCGCACTGATTATTTTGAGACGATTTTGTGCAAATTGCTGAATACATGCTGGATATAGTTCCCATTCAAGAGTAAGCCCCTTTTTCTTAATTGAATCTAAAGTATCATCTTCATTTATATCAAAAGCTCTTTGGCCAATGATAGGTCCTGAATCTTCACCATAATCTATAAAATGAACTGTGCATCCACCTACTTTTGCTCCATATCGGAATGTATCACCATAACCGTCAACACCCGGAAAAGAAGGAAGTAATGCAGGATGTATGTTCATAATACGCGGACTTTTCGGATCTATGTTGATCCTGTCGATAAAATATGGAGTCAGATTTCGCATAAAACCGGCAAGCACCAAAAGGTCAAAAGGATAAGCTTTCATTTTTTCAAGAAGTTTTGCTTCGGCAATTACCCTTGTATAAATAAATTTCTTTATCTTCTGCAAATCCATATTTTCGGAAAAGATGGATAGTTTGGAGATAACATCCTTTTCTTCAAAATCATCTGGCAATTTCATACTATCCGGGTTTTTCTTGAAATTCTTGATAATGGAATCGTAATCAACCTCAAATGTCGGGATATTATGCTTTGAGGCCCTTTCAAGACCCTTTGCTAAAGGATTGTCAGAGCCAACAAACACCATTTCACCTTCAATCATGCCCTGCTCACAGGAATCAATTATAGCTTGCAAATTTGTTCCGCTTCCTGATATTAAAGCGCCTATACGGATTAAATTTCCCATGCAAAAGCCTCCAATGCAAATACGACAACCGGTTAGTTATTAATTAGAATTTTATTTTAAAATGACACTGTTGACAAGATCAAAACATAGAAGTATAAATTAATAAAACAATTTTTTATTTTTATAGAAAGGAAAAATGCCATGTCAGAAGAAATTCTTGAAATAAGCGATGAAAGTTTTGAGTCGGAAGTCATGCAATCAGAAAAACCTGTACTGGTCGATTTTTGGGCTCCATGGTGCGGTCCATGTAAAGCTATAGGTCCCATAGTAGAAGAACTTGCCACAGATTTTGCTGATAAAGTCAAATTCGTAAAATGCAATATCGACAACAATCCTCTTTCTCCTGCAAAATTTGGAATAAAAGCAATTCCTACTCTTATTGTCTTCAAACAGGGAAAAATTGTTGATCAAATTACCGGCATGACAGCAAAGTCCAAGCTGGAAAAAACAATAAACAGCATTTTATAACAGATTAATACAACTATGGAAAAAGCTGACTATGACCTTGTTATAATAGGTGGGGGTCCTGCCGGACTTACGGCCGGAATTTATGCCGCTCGTGCAAAACTCAATGTAGTTCTTTTTGAAAAACTTGTACCGGGTGGGCAGATAATAATTACCGATTGGATAGAAAATTATCCGGGCTTTCCTGATGGAATAAGCGGAACAGATCTTATTGATAAAATGGTAGAACAGGCTAAAAGGCTTGGTCTTAAGATAGAAAGCAATGAAGTACTTTCACTGGATCTTTCTCAAAAAGTTAAAAAAATAATTTTAGATGATAAAGAAGTGAAATCTCATGCTGTGATAATAGCCACCGGCGCTCATCCCAGAAACCTTGATGTGCCGGGAGAAGCTCTTTTTCATGGAAGAGGAATCTCTTTTTGTGCCACCTGCGACGGTCCGTTTTACAGAGACAAAATAGTAGCAGCTGTTGGTGGCGGGGATACTGCCGTACAGGAAAGTATATTTCTTACAAAATTTGCTAAAAAAGTATATCTTATTCACAGACGAGACAGCTTAAGAGCAACAAAGATTTTGCAGGAGCGGGCTTTTGCCAATGAAAAAATAGAATTCATTTGGGATTCTGTTGTAACCGGCATTAAGGGTAAAAACGGTCTTGATAAAATAGTTGTAGAAAATGTTAAAACAAAAGAAGCTAACGAGCTTGCTGTTGACGGATGTTTTGTATGGATTGGGATTTTACCCAATACCGATTTTATTAAAAATGCATTGGAACTTGATGATTACGGGTTCATAATAGCAAATGATAAAATGGAAACTTCGGTTCCAGGTGTTTTCGCTGCGGGCGATGGGCGAAAAACTCCTTTGCGTCAGGTTGCAACCGCTGTTGGAGATGCTGCAATAGCCGCATTTTCTGCAGAACAATATATTGAAAGCATTAAATAGTGAATGATAAAATCAAATACGTAATTTTGTTATTTTTGGTTATAGCTATTGCCTGCCAGGGATGTGCATCTATTGATACCAAGAAAGATAAACCTGCTAAAGAATACGCAGATGAAGGTATGGAATCTTATAATGATAAAGACTACAAATATGCTATAGAGTCTTTTCAAAAAATAAAAGACTGGTATCCTTTCAGTAAATATTCAGTTCTTGCAGATCTTAAAATAGCAGATTCACATTACAAATTAAAACAATATAATGAAGCAGTTGCAGCATATGAAGAGTTTGAAAAACTTCATCCGGCTAATGAATCAGTACCATATGTGATCTTTCAGACGGGCTTGTGTTATTTTGAACAGGTCAACACTCCTGACAGGCAACAGGCAACAGCAAGAAAAACCATTGAAACATTTAATCGTTTGAATAAACTGTTTCCAAAAAATGAATACTCATTAAAAACAAGTACATATATAAATAAATGCTATAAAAGTATCGCGAAATCTGAATTAGGGATCGGCCTTTTCTATTATAAATCAAAACACTACAAGGCTGCTTTGCATCGTTTTAAGAATGTAATCACAAGATATCCCGATACAGGAGCCCACCATGAGGCTATTACATACATAGCCAAGTGTGAAACCGCCATAATAAAAAAATAGCAAAAAAATGCTTTACACTCAATTGGTTTTGGTGTATCAGCGCATATCCTGTTTTAAAATGGGATATAAGGTATAATAACATATAAGTTTCAAGGAGAAATATCAATGTCTAAAATGTGTGAAATATGCGGCAAAAAACCTATGGCCGGCCATAATGTCAGTCATGCTCATAATGTAACAAACCGCAGGTTTAATCCTAATCTTCAGAACGTAAGGGCAATCCATAACGGTCAGGTTAAAAAAATGGTTGTCTGTACAAGTTGTATAAAATCAGGCCTTGTGGTTAAAGCTCCATAGCTTTTTTTTATTCATTGATTCGCTTTGCATCTATAATGAGTTTTATTTTCTTCATTTCCGATAATAATTTTTTCAAATGATCGGTATCTTTAATTGTAAGTGTAAAAAAGGAATCAACGATTTTGTTTTCCTTTGTAACACTATTTGCACTCAATATATTTGCGGCATTTTTGCTTATATTTGATGCAATATCTGCAAGAAGGCCAACCCTGTCATAAGCAGCAATATGAATTTTAACCGGATAAAATTCGGATGAATCTATATTCCACTCAACATCTATCTGTCTTTCAGGATTCATTGTCAGGGCATTAGCGCAAATAGTTCTGTGAACGGTAACCCCATAACCCTGAGTAATATATCCTGTTATCGGATCACCAGGTACAGGCTGACAGCATTTTCCGAATTTTATTAAAATATCATCAAATCCTTTAACAACAACACCTGATACCTGCTTTTTCTTTTTTACCTTTCCTATTAATTTATCTAATATTGATTCATCATTTTCCTCCTCCGGTCTTGATATAAATTTTCTTACAATCTGGAGCGGAGTGGTTTTTCCATAACCTACACTTTCAACCAAATCATCTACGGTTTTAAACCCTAATTGATCAACAACCTTGCCCATCTCTTCTGTTTTTATAAGAGCCGAAAAATTCAAACGCTCTTTTCTAAAAGCTTTTTCGCATATTTCACGTCCAAGTGTTATGCTGCGATCTTTTTCCTGAGTTTTAATCCATTGCCTTATTCTTGCCCTTGCTTTGACCGTTTTTACAAACTTAAGCCAGTCCTTGCTTGGATGATGACCCTTGGATGTTATTATCTCAATAATATTTCCTGTTTGAAGTTCATAACTTAACGGAACCATACGCCCGTTTACTTTTGCCCCTGAACACTGATTGCCGACCTCGGTATGTATCTGAAAAGCAAAATCAACAGGTGTAGCCCCTTTAGGAAGTGATTTGATAGCTCCTTTAGGAGTAAACACATAAACCTCATCCGGATAAAGGTCTATGCGGACATTTTCAAGAAATTCAACCGGGTCATTGGTTTCTTTCTGATTATCTACAAGATTTTGTATCCATGAGAATTTATTACTCACATTTTCGTCAATTTGCTTTCCCTCTTTGTAGCCCCAATGCGCTGCAATTCCGGACCTGGCAATTTTGTCCATTTCCCATGTTCTGATCTGTATTTCGATACGCTCGCCTATCGGGCCAACAACAGTAGTATGCAACGACTGATACATATTCGGTTTTGGGAAACCGATATAATCTTTAAACTTATGAGCTATGGGTTTCCATAAAGCATGCACAAGCCCTAAAGCCTCATAACATTTTGGAATCGTATCTAAAATTATTCTGAATGCAATGATATCATAAATCTGTTCAAAAGTGAGGTTCTGATTATTCATCTTCTGGAATATGCTATAGTAATTTTTATACCTGCCCGACACTTCGCATTTTATGTTGTTTTCATCCATTTTTTTCCGGATGAAATCCTTAACAGTTTCAACATATTTTTCGCGGTCCTCTTTATCTTTACTTACCTGATTTTTTATTATTAAAAACTCATCCGGATAAATGTTCATAAATGCGATATTTTCAAGATCCTGCTTTATCCAGTATATTCCAAGACGGGCCGCTATCGGAGTATATATATCAAGGGTTTCCTGAGCTATTTTTATTCTTTTTTCTTTGGTTTGGTATTGAAGGGTTCTCATATTATGGAGGCGATCGGCAAGTTTTATTAATACTACTCTTATATCGTCAGCCATAGCAAGCAACATTTTTCTTATGCTCTCAGCTTCGCGAACATGTGAATCGCTAAAAGGGATTTTGCTTAGTTTTGTTACACCTGAAACAATGTGTAAGACTTCTTCTCCGAAAATCTCTTTTATTTCTTCAACGGTAGCATGTGTATCCTCAATAACATCATGCAATAAACCTGCAGCGATACTTATAACATCCAGCCTCATATCAGCAAGAATCCCGGCTACCTCAAGAGGATGTGAAAGATATGGCTCTCCCGATAAACGTACCTGGCCATCATGAACCCTTGCTGAATATACATAGGCGCGGTCAAGTATATCAAGATCGGCATCAGGATTATAAGCGTTAACCTTATCAATTATATCTGTAATTCTGATCATTAGCCTTCTTTCTAATAGGCTTTGGCAAATATTACTCTACATCTGCTTGGCCTGCCGCAACATACACATTTGCCTTTTTCTTCTTCCTGATTAAGAGGAATACATCTTATTGTTACACTCAAATCTTCTTTTATTTTCGCCTCACATTCATTTGTACCGCACCAGTGAGATAAAGCAAAACCACCGTGAATTTCAGGTTTATCTTTGTTTAAAGGAGTAAAAAATTCATAAAAATCTGTGCCGCCATCTATTGATACAGTATTTTTTTCCTTAAAATCATAAGCTTTATCATAAAGATTTTTTTGAATTTCATCGAGAATATTTACAATTTCATTTATAAATTGATTCTTTTGCATAGAGATTTTTTCCCTGTGCGGTTTATCTCTTCTTCCAAAGTAAACAGAATCTTTGGCAATATCTCTAGGACCTATTTCAACTCTTAAAGGTATGCCCTTTTTAATCCAATCCCAGCCTCTTGCTCCTCCAATATCTCTGTCATCAATTTCTACTCGAATTTTGCGGTGGTGGTAGAAAATGTTTCTTAGTTCTAGTGCAAGCTTATCAGTATATTCCATTACATTTGATTTATCATCAGGTGATCTGTATATTGGAATCAGCACAATATGGGACGATGCCACTCTGGGAGGAAGAATTACTCCGTCATCATCCCCGTGTGTCATTATTATTCCACCTATAAGGCGTGTTGAAACACCCCATGAAGTAGTCCATGCGTATTCTTCTTTTTCTTCAAATGACTGGAATTTTATCTCTGATGCTTTTGCAAAATTCTGCCCGAGAAAATGAGACGTTCCGGCCTGAAGTCCTTTTTTATCCTGCATCATTCCTTCTATGCTAAATGTCTCAACAGCTCCGGGAAATTTCTCGGCTTCGGTCTTTCTACCCTTTGTTACGGGCATGGCAAGATATTCTTCGGCAAGCTTAGTATATACATCAAGCATCATTTTTGTTCTTTCCAAAGCTTCTTTTTCCGTTGCATGGGCAGTATGGCCTTCCTGCCATAAGAATTCGCTGGTCCTTAAAAAAATACGTGTTCTCATCTCCCACCTGACAACATTGGCCCACTGGTTTATAAGAAGCGGAAGATCTCTATAGCTGTTTATCCAGTTTGAAAAAGCATCGCCTATAATAGTTTCAGATGTAGGTCTGACAACTAATGGTTCGGTTAAAGGTCCGGCAGGAGAAAGACCTCCTTCTTCGTTCTTTTCAAGCCTGTGGTGAGTAACTACAGCGCATTCTTTTGCAAAACCCTCAACATGGGCGGCTTCTTTTTCCAGAAAACCAAGAGGTATAAAAAGAGGGAAATAAGCGTTTTTTACACCCGTCTCTTTAAGCATGTCATCAAGTTCACGAACTATGTTCTCCCACAAGCTATAACCCCAAGGCTTTATGACCATACATCCTCTTACGGGAGATTTTTCTGCCATATCCGATACTTTCACCGCTTGTTGATACCACTCTGAATAATCTTCTTCTCTTGTAGGAGTTATTGCATTTTTTTCCTCTTTTCCCATATTACCCTTCCCTAAGTTTTGTCTTCAATGTCAAAAATATTATAATTTTTCTAAAAGTTTTTGCTATAGTTTTGCAATTTCTTCAAGAAGAATATCTACAAGCATTTCCTGCGGAAATTTTTTTACTACCCTGCCCTTTTTAAAAAGAATGCCTGTTCCGTCACCTCCGGCAACCCCGATATCAGCCTCTTTAGCCTCTCCAGGGCCATTAACAACACACCCCATGACAGCAAGTTTTATATTAGCAGAACTTGTTAAAAGCTCTTTTTCAATGCGTTCCACAATCTCAAAAAGATTTATATTACACCGTCCGCAGGTCGGGCATGAAATAATCTCAGGCCCCCGCTTTCTGATATCAAGTGCTTTTAAAATTTCATATCCCGCCCTTATTTCCTCTACCGGGTCTCTTGTTAAAGAAACCCTGATAGTGTCACCAATACCTTCAGCAAGCAGCATCCCGATACCAAGAGTTGATTTAACAAGACCCGGAAAAAGAGATCCGGCTTCAGTTACACCAACGTGTAAAGGAAAATCGGTTTTTTCAGAAAGTAGCCTGTATGCTTCTACAGTGCGGAATACATCCGATGCCTTGATTGATATTTTTAGTTCATGAAAATCCAGCGATCTTAAAATATCAATATTACGCATTGCACTTTCAACCATTGCCGCAGGAGTTGCGCCATTATATTTTTTCAGCAGATCCTTTTCAAGCGAGCCGGCATTTACTCCAATTCTAATCGGTATGTTATATTGTTTTGAACAGTCAACAATCTTTTGTATCTTTTTTATTCCTCCGATATTGCCGGGGTTTAATCTTAAACCGTCGGCTCCCGCCTTTGCAGAAGCGATAGCAAGTTGATAATCAAAATGTATATCGGCTATTAGAGGAATTGAGATCTGCTTTTTAATCGAAGCTATTGCAGCAGCTGACTCTTTGTCAGGAACAGCAACCCTTACAATCTCACATCCGGCCTGTTCAAGATTTTTAATCTGTGCAACAGTTGCTTGTATATCAGATGTAAATGTATTGGTCATGGATTGCACCGTAACCGGAGACATTCCACCTACCTTAACACCACCGACAGATATCTGGCGAGTTTCTTTTCGTTGAATTGGAAATGGCATAAAATATCACAATTTTAGATTGTTTGCGAAGGTATCAATGGTTGATAATTATAGAAATACCGATGCGTTTTGCTGCATTATCTTGAAATCATTCTCAGTCAGGCCTGCGCCACAAACAACTTTTACTGCCTGATTGCTGCCGATAAAATCTGAAGGATCATGAGAATCAGTATTTATTATAAGCTTTGCCCCTGCCTTTACTGCAAGCCTGGCAACATGACCATTTGTAAGGCTGTGTCCCTTGCGGGCAGAAATCTCAAGAAGTATTCCTTTCTCTTTTGCAATCAAAACTTCTTCTTCCGATATAAGCCCGGGATGAGCTAAAATATTTATATCCGCATCAAGAGCAGCCCTGTTTGTACCCGGAGCAACCGGCTCAACAATTGTTTCCCCATGTACTATTATTATTCTTGCTCCAAGACTGCGCGCTCTTCTTGCACATTCCGATATCAAAGGCGGAGGTACATGGGTAAGCTCAATTCCGGGTATAACCTTAATACTCATGAATCTGTTCAAGTCTATTGCAACAGAAACAATCCTTGGGATTATATAATCTATGTTTGAAGAATCTCCGTGATCGGTAATTCCTATTCCTTTAAGGCCTGCATATTCAGCCCTTCTTGCAAGTTCGGACGGAATCAAAGCACCATCGCTGAATAACGAATGTGTATGAAGATCTATCACTTTGTATCTCCTTTTACGCCTTACATCTTTATATAAAAATCAATTTCTGCAATTCAGTTATACTTTGAATTTACCAAAATCTTCGGGTGAAAGATTTTCAAGATAATCTGCCCACATCTTGCCTTCCTCACTTGTATCCACCATTTCCGGTTTATCTTCAATCCCCTTTGATTTTTCAATAACCTTTTCAGCCAGATAGATAGGAGCATCAAAACGAATTGCTATTGCAATCGCATCGCTTGGCCTGGAATCGATATCAAAATGTCCCGAATCGGAAACGAAATGGATCTTTGCATAATATGTATTGCCTATCAAATCATATACTTCTATTCTGGATACTTTAATGTTCATAAGCTCGACAAAATTTTTAAAAAGATCGTGTGTCATTGGACGCTCGAACTTAATTTTCTGAAGCGCTGAGGCTATTGATGTTGCTTCAAGCAGCCCGATCCAGATGGGAACAGCATGTTCTCCATCTTCAGATTTTAATATTATTATCGGTGTATTTGACGCCGGATCCATAGCCAGTCCTGCAATACTTACTTTAAGCAGCATAAGTTTCCTCCTTTTTTGAATCAAATGGCTTTGGTTTAAAATCAACCGGTTTTCCGAAAAGAGAATGCAAAAATGCTTTTTCAATCTTAACGCCAAGTTTCTTGCCTATAAAAACATCATTAAAGGATTTTTCGCAGGCAAAATTTACAATTTTGTTTGTTGAAGTTCTTCCTGACCAGCAAATACTTTCAAATTCATTCCGTTGATTTGAAATTTCTTGTTTTTTGCTTAATCCGTCAACAAGTATAAGCTCATTTGATCCAATAAGAGCCCGATTCTTTTTTGTAGTATAATACTCCTGAACTTCCAACAGTTCCCTGAGCCTGCTTTTTTTTATGTTATCAGAAATTTGATTTGTAAATTTTGTTGCGGGTGCTTTTATTCTGTTAGAATACTCGAATGTAAACAGGCTGTCAAATTCCACTTCCTTAACAAGATCAAGAGTATCTTTATAATCTTCTTTTGTTTCTCCTGGAAAACCTACAATCACATCAGATGTTATAGCAATGCCGGGAGATATTTTTTTAAGCTTATAGATTTTTTCAAGATATTCTTCTCTTGTATATTTCCTGTTCATTTTTTTCAATATTTTATTTGAACCGGACTGAACCGGAAGATGTATATGATTGCATAGTTTTCCAAGATCTTTGAAGGCATACATAAGCTCATCCGAAAGGTCCTTAGGATGAGAAGTAGTAAATCTGATTCTAAAAAGTCCGTCTATTTCACTTACAAGTTTGAGAAGTTCAGTAAACGAGCAAAGACCTTCTTTCATACCGTAACTGTTAACATTTTGGCCTAAAAGCGTGATCTCCTGCACTCCGGTATTAACAAGTCTACGAATCTCTTCAACAATACTTTCAGGTTTTCTGCTTATTTCAGGACCTCTCACATGGGGAACCACACAATAAGTACAGTAATTATCACATCCGCGCATAATAGTCACAAACCTTGTAACTCCGTTATCAGCAATCGGAAAAACATCAGATGAAATCTCTATAATCTCATTATTCATTTCAATATCAGATATTCTGCGCTTTTTTATTGAAATATTTTTAATATGTTCCGGCAACCTGTTTATGGCATGTGTACCAAAAACAATGTCAATATATGTAAAGCGTTTAAGTATGTTCAAACCTTCCTGCTGGGCTACGCAACCTCCCACACAAATAATAAGGCCTGGCTTTTTTCTTTTCAGATTTGCAAGACGTCCAAAAAAACTGAAAGCTTTCTGCTCTGCTTTTTCTCTAATTGCACATGTATTTATAATTATTAGATCAGCCTCATCAAAAGAATCGGATAATTCATAGCCCAAAGGAGTTAATTGACCTATTATCTGCTCTGAATCATAAACATTCATCTGACAGCCGAAAGTATTTATGTACAGGTATTTTGTATTCATTATTTTATTATCTTAATTGACGTCCGTAATATATTCTTCAACCCAAATATTTTTTTTAAGATCCTGCAAAACCTCCTCGACATCATTTTCACATCCTGGAGGTATGCGAAACATTATAATTCCATTAAACCGGTCAATAGTAGTAATTATGGCAATTCCATCATATGCCTCAAAAATAAATTTTAGAAAAGCAATGTTTTTTCTGTCTATACGGTAATATTTCTCTGTAATTTTCAATATTATTCTCTTGAAAAAACCTAATGTCTGATAATAAAAAATATTCAATATTTAACTTAAATATTATAGTATCATTATGTTTTGCGCATTATCAATAAAAAATACTTTTTTTCTTATTGTTAGATTTTACAATATAGCGTATGTATTTTGCCGATGAAAAAAAAATTGCACATTCTTCAGCCCGATAAAAACCTTGTCGATAAAATCTCGAAAGCTGTAAAATGCACCCCCTTTATTGCATTATTACTGGTTAACCGGAGAATTATTACTGCCAAAGAGGCTCATGCTTTTTTAAATATTTCCATTGATAATCTAAGGCCACCTTTTTTCATAAAAGACATGGAAATAGCCGTAAATCGTATTTATAAAGCAATTATGAGCCGTGAAAAAATACTTGTCTTCGGTGATTATGATGTTGACGGTGTTACTTCAACCGCACTTCTTGTAGAATTTCTGCTGCACACCGGAGCTGATGTTTCATATTATATTCCGGACAGGCTAAAAGAAGGATACGGCCTACGCGAAAAGCATATACCCGAAATCGCCAGAGCAAATAACATTAACCTGATTATCACGGTTGATTGCGGTTCAAGCAGCCATGAAGCTGCAACAGCCGCTAATGATGCCGGCATAGATATAATTATAACTGATCATCATAAAGTTTCTGAAAAACTTCCTGAAGCGTTAGCTATTATAAGCCCAAAACGTCCCGATTGCAGTTCGGGCCTTTACGATCTTGCAGGTGTAGGCGTTGCTTTTTATCTTGTTATTTGTCTCAGGAAACATTTGCGCGACATGCATTTCTGGGATACGCATCCGGAACCAAACCTTAAGAACCTTTGTGATCTTATTGCTCTTGGCACCGTTGCAGATATGGTACCACTGCTGGAAGAAAACAGAATTCTCACAAAAACCGGGCTTGATCTTATCAATTCCGGCAAAAGGCCGGGAATAAATGCTTTAGTTAAGGCAAGTAATTGCAAAAACAGTATTGATTCAGAAGATATTGCCTTCAGGCTTGCCCCCCGCATAAATGCAATGGGAAGAGTTGATAATGCAAAAGACGCAGTCAAACTTCTTTTGACAAATAATCCTAATACTGCGGATAATATCGCCCGGCAAATGAATTCGATGAATATAAAAAGACAAAATATAGAAAAAAAGATCTTTAATGAAATTTTAGAATATATACAAAATAATCCCAACATACTTTTAAAAAAATCCATTGTTCTTTCACACCATAGCTGGCACGAAGGAGTACTTGGCATAATTGCTTCAAAGCTTGTCGAAAGATATAACCGCCCAACCATACTTTTTGCACAAAAAGATGACATAGCAAAAGGTTCCGGAAGAAGTACTTCTTATTTTGATTTATACGAAGGTCTTGCGGCTTGTTCTAATCTTTTAGAAGCTTTTGGCGGTCATTCCATGGCGGCAGGGGTAACAATAAAGATACAAAACTTAAGCTTGTTTGAGCGTGAATTTGAAAATACTGTTTTACAAATATCTCATTCCGAAGATCTGTTGACAGATATATGTATAGACTATGAGCTTGCTTTTGATGAGATATGCGCGGATTTCATTGATGAAATCGAGTCTTTAAAGCCTTTTGGGACGGGAAACCCGGAGCCGGTTTTTCTTGCACGAAACATTAGTGTAATTTCTTCAGATATAGTCGGAGAAAATCACAGACGTATGGTTTTAAGTGATAAAACAGGAAATATAAATCTTGTTTACAATGCTATACATTTTAATATCGATAAAGATATGCCTGAAATAGATTTTTTTGAGCAAATTGCATTTAGGCTTCGATGGAACCGGTGGAACGGAAATAAATCTATCCAGCTTGTTATAGAAAATATATAATTTCCCTTGCATTTCTGTCTATGTGCAATTATTATACAACAACTTTTTAGCTTGTAATAAAAGGCAATACCAAAACAAAATATGCAGTTTTAAGTAAAGTTATTTTTATTAAGCTGCCAATCTTAATCAATAATATAGGGGAATGCAAATGGCCAAGGTATTCCGGGCAAGTAACAGAGAATCAAGTATTTTATCAAAAATTGAATCTTCAAAAGAATATGCTCGCAGACAAGCAATTAACACTGTTAAAGAGTGTTATGAGCCACTTTCCAATGCTATTACTACAAAGCTTATAGAAGATAACCTCATAGAAACTACCAACAAAAACAGTTCTGAAGAACAAATTCGGATGTGTCTTGAAAAATTAACCCGGTCTGAAGATTTCGACATAGATTTCGTTATTGCTCCCTATAGAAATCTGCTTTCTCAACCCAATGTAGTTTCGCTTTATGTAACATCTTTTGTAATTGAACAACTCATAAAACATAAAGATATTATTGAAATTTTTGGTTCTGATGAAGATCTGTATAATTGCATTAACAAACAGGTTATGAAATTTCTATCAGCATAATGCGTCCCATTTTTCATCCAAGGACAGTAAACGGTCCTTTCGATGATCCCGGATTATTTATTTCTTTTCTCTTTGATAAACGGGCTGTGTTATTTGATCTTGGAGATATTTATTCTCTTTCATCAAAAGATATACTTAAAATCAGTCATGTTTTTGTATCACATACCCACATGGATCATTTCTCAGGTTTTGACAGGCTGCTGCGCCTTTCTCTGGGACGAAACAAAGATATTCATCTTTATGGACCGGAAGGTTTTTTAAATAATATCGAAGGCAAACTCGCAGGGTATTCATGGAATCTTGTTCAAAATTACACTAATTCCTTAATTCTGCATGCAACAGAAATCAAGCCGAATCAACAACTAACAAAAACATACCGCTGTATCAACAAATTTTATCCTGATTCCAAAGTAATAATAACCGGGTTTAACAAAATCCTTTTTGAAGAACCGGCTTTTAGTATCTCTACTTTAATCCTGGACCATGAAATACCATGTCTTGGCTTTTCAATAAAAGAACGCTTTCATATAAACATAATTAAAGAAAATGTTGAAGCTTTAGGACTTGAAATCGGTCCATGGCTTAAAAATTTAAAAGATGCACTGTTTAAGCAACAAGATCCTGATTCTGAATTTGAGGTTTTTGTAAATGAAAACAAAAAAAAATTTATACTTGGTGAGCTTTCCAAAAAGATAGTATTAATGACTGAGGGCCAGAAAATAACCTATATTGGAGATGTAGCATTCAATAAATACAACATAGATAAAATAATTGAATTTGCAAAAAATTCTGACCATCTTTATATAGAGGCGAGTTTTCTGCACAAGGATTGTGCACTTGCGGAAAAGAAATTCCATCTCACTGCAAGACAGGCCGGCTATCTGGCAGCTATGGCAAAAACAAAACAATTTACCATTTTTCATTTTTCTCCCCGATATTTCGGGTATGAAAAAGATTTATATAATGAGGCAA
Source organism: Pseudomonadota bacterium (assembly GCA_018817425.1). Taxonomy (NCBI): domain Bacteria; kingdom Pseudomonadati; phylum Pseudomonadota; species Pseudomonadota bacterium. The sequence continues at coordinate 61,354 of JAHITX010000040.1, read as the reverse complement.
AAGAGGAATATGGAAAATATATAAAGTAAGTTAATGCAGGTTCAAGGTTAAGGGCAAGATAAAATCAGAAGTTAATAGGTTGGTAAATAAAATCACAGCGAATAGCAGTAAGTAAATCAGGATATATGCTATTCGCTGTTTGTTTTTTGAATTGGATTAAGATTTATATAGTTTAAGATGGCATCTTATGCAAAGGCATATAAATAATACAAGCCTGATATTCTAACGTTTCGAGAACTGAAATCTTGCTCTTGCGCCTTTTTGACCATATTTCTTTCTTTCTTTTATTCTTGGATCTCTTTTTACAAAACCTGCTTTTTTCAAAACCGACCTTAAATCAGGGTTTGATTGGATAAGAGCTCTTGTTATACCCAATCTGACTGCGCCTGACTGTCCGGTAATCCCACCACCCAAAACGCGGACTTTAACATCAAATGTTCCAAGCGTATTGGTAATTACAAAAGGCCTGATTAAATTAATTCTTGCTGATTCAATCTTAAAATAATCTTCGATAGGTTTATCGTTAATTATAACCTGTCCCGTTCCCGGTTTCATCCAAGTTTTAGCGATAGCGCTTTTTCGTCTTCCGGTGGCATAAAATATGTTTTGTTTCTCCATTTAATTCCCCAATAAAAAAAGTATTATCAAAGTGTAATTATCTCAGGCGTCTGGGCTTCATGAGGGTGCTTATCTCCGGCATAAACTTTGAGTTTTTTATAAAGCTTAGCTCCCAGCTTGTTTTTGGGTAACATACCTTTTACTGCAAACCGGATAATATCTTCGGGCTTTTTTTCAAGAAGTTTTTTTGCATTAATTTCTTTAAGACCACCTACATATCCGCTATGTCTATAATAGCGTTTCTGTTCCAGTTTTCTTCCGGTAAGAGCAATTTTATCAGCATTAATTACAATAACGCTTTCGCCCATATCTACATGAGGGGTAAACAAGGGATTATTTTTACCTCTTAGACGTGAAGCTACATTCGTTGCAAGCCTTCCAAGTATAGCTCCGTTTGCATCAATGATTACCCATTTATCTTGATTATCTGTATTCTTTGCACTGTATGTATATTTTTTCACAACGAAAACTCCTGTATTTTTAGAATCTGATACTTTTAAATAAATTAACTGAATGTGTCAAGAAAAAAGTATTTATTTTGAATAATTAAATTGTATCAAGCCGATTTTTTTCTTTGTCAAAAAATGAATGCCGTATATCAACATTTAATATAATAGTCGTATAGTAACATCAAGGTCTTGACGAAAGATCTCCGTATGTGGTTTACTTCAATTTCACTTTGCAACGGCAAGGTAAAATTTTAAACAGATTAATAACATGCATTGTTTTTGGCAATAAAAATTTGCAAATAGTATGTGATCGTAGCGAAATATGAAATATATAGAATTAGATAATATTGATAGCCTGTCAGAAGGCATGCTCAAAGATGATGAGGTTTTTTCTTTTCAATGCCACAGCGAACTTACCTGTTTTAATAAATGCTGCCGTAATATCAATCTGTTTTTATATCCATATGATGTTTTAAGGCTTAAAAATAAGCTTGGAATTTCTTCAGATGAATTTCTTGAAAAATATATCGATATAGTTATGCGTCCTTCAGGGTTTTTCCCTGATGTACTTTTGCGAATGTCTGAATCTTATGAGAAAACATGCCCTTTTTTAACTGAAAAAGGTTGTTCCGTTTATATTGACAGACCCGATACCTGCCGGACTTTTCCAGTTGAGCAGGGTATCTTTTATGATGCTAAGAGAAAAGAAAATATGCCAATCTATTTTTTTAAACCGCCCGATTTTTGTCTGGGACAACATGAAAACAAAAAGTGGACAGCATCTTCATGGGCAAAAGATCAGGATGCATCTATACATAATCAAATGACTGCCCAGTGGGGTGAGCTTGCAAGCCTTTTTAAAAACAACCCTTGGGGAAGCGAAGGCCCTGAAGGATCAAAAGCAAAAATGGCTTTTATGGCTACTTATAATATTGACAGTTTCAAAGACTTTGTATTCAAAAGCAGCTTTTTAAAGCGCTACAAAATCAAATACGATCTTTTATCAAAAATAAAAACCAATGATACGGCATTATTAAAATTAGGCTTTGCCTGGATAAAATATTTTTTATGGGGGATAAAAAATAAAAATATCCAGCAAAGATAATTTTTAAAATATCATTCTTGATCCCGGCCTTCTTTCAGGAACATATTCATGTTCATCGGTATCTTCGTTCCATTCTTTTGAGACATAAAGACCGCAATAGCAACTCCCGTATTGTTTCACATCTTTAACCCTATATACGCAAGGACATATTATATCTTCATCATTTTTTCTGTCTCCGGATGCGAGCCTGCATGGACATGCCATATATCCATAGCGTTCTTTATTGAAACAAAGGGACTCAAGCAGATCTATTACTACTGCTTTGTCTTTATTAAAATAATACCCCTTGGGTTCCTGAACTTTTTTTAACATTTCATATAGTATTTCAGGTTCCATTTATATTCCTAACGCCTCCTTGATTTCTTCTTCTTTAAAGCCGGCAACTACCTTATCGCCTATTATTATTGTAGGAAAAGAACAATCGGGATTAATTTTTTTTATCTCTTCAAGGATTTCATTTCTTTCTTTTCCCTTTAAAAGATCTACATCAACAAAATCATAATTTATTGTGCATTCATCAAAATATTTTTTGGCGTCTTTACAATGTCTGCAAGTACTAAGCGAATACATTTTTACCGGAGGCATATTATTTTCCTTTCATATTAGTTTATTATAAATTTTTATTTAACTGACAAGGCTCTCGGATACAACCAGCACAGGGCAGGTTGAAGATAAAACTACTTTTTCAATGGTATTTTTGAAAATTAAATTCCTGATACTTTTTTTGAATAAAGAGCTCATGATAATTAAATCAGTATTATTTTCAAAAGCAGTATCTAAGATTGCTTTCGGTCCATTTCCATTTTTTATAATTGTTTTAAACACAATTTTGGAAGAAAGTTTATTTATTCCATTAATAACTTCTTTTTTATTTATATTATCATCTATAATAAGCAATTCCCCACCATATGCTTTTGTAATTTCCATTGCTTTTTTAACTGCCATTCCATCATGTTGGGATTTATTTTTTGAAACAAGGATTTTATCCCAGCCGATTGAAGTGTTTTGCGGTATTATAAGAATATCTTTTGAACCATAACGGATTATTTTTTCCGCAACCCCTTTAATTAGCGTCCTGTATAAGGTATTTTTCTTTTCAACCCCGGCAACTATAAGATCAAAACCCTCTTTTTCAGCATATTCCATTATTTTCTCAAAAGGTTCACCTTCCAAGCACAAAGCCTGAATGGAGGCATCAATTTGTTCAACAGTTTCTTTTATTTTAGCAAGAGTGATTTTACAGGGTTCGCTTAACAATGCATCCAGATTCTTAACACCCGTTAAACTCAAATCACCTTCATACGAAGGCGCAACATAAATCGCACAAACACTTCCCCTTACCCAGTAAGAAAGTTTTATAGATTCAGATAGTGCATGAAGACTTGCATCGGAACCATCAACTGCAACTAATATTTTGTCATATAATCCCATAATCTACGCTAAAAACACTTTATAAATACAGCCTGATCTAATCGGTATATACGGTAATTGGCAAAACTTTCATTTTGATACCTTTAACACCATTTACTCTTTCTGCTTTTGATATCAACTCGGGAGAAATATTGGATCTCTGATATTCGTGAACTCTGGCTACTACGCTCACTATGCCATCATTGGCACTTGTTTCCACATATGGGCATAAATCAAATAATTCAGCCCTGACCTCTGCCGCCAAAGCAAGATCTTCAATGCTTTTTTGTGATTCGGGAGTCGTTTTAAAATGCTCAAGCGATGCCGTATGACAAATTATATCTGCTGCATCATCTGTTGTTATGTTTTTAATATGAAGTATCAAATCATATAAGCTGTTATCCCATGTATCTATCCCATATAAAAAATGACTCCATTTTCTTCTCTGCTCATCATCTTTTTTTATGGTTTTAAGCGCCTTTTCCTCATTTACTTTTTCTCTTTTCATTTCTATTCTGATTCTGTCTTCCATGTCTGCTATAATACGGACCTTGAGCACATGCTTTATGTTTCTTACAAAAAAATGACCTGCAAGCCCATGATAAACAATGTCATCTTCACGCAGATATTTTAAAAGCGCCGTCTGAATATAGGTAACATACATCTCTTTACCATTGTTGAAACGATCAAGAATGGAAGGTGCATCACTAATGGCCCTTGCAAGCTTTATCTCGGGTATATGAAACATTTCAGATGCATCTAAAAGGATCTCTCTTGAAATACGATCATACCCCAGTTTTTTTGCAACCTTTTCAGCAACCTCCTCTCCACCGCTGTATGAAGCTCTGGAAATAGTTATGATTGACATAATACTCCTCCTTTCCCGGATTAAATGGTATGCTGTCCATAAGCTTAAAGCCGCTGGGCAGAAGGGGCCAACCCCCATATGGGACCACAACTATAAATACTATCTTTTTTAATAATATACCCGCCTTTGCTAAAAATCAAAGAAATAAGGGGTATGAAAATATTATTTTCATACCCCTTATTTTGACTTAACCCATATTAATTAATGTATCATAATATATTATGCCTTCCCATAACTTTCTTCTGTTGCAAACCTGGGTGATCTTGCTTTCCACATGCTTCCTAGTATAATTAATGCGCCGGTTACAAGAGCAAAACACATTATTCCAAAGCTTATCTTCGTCATCAGATTTATATCTCCTGCGTTCATAGATACCAGGCCTAGCTGATCTAAATACTTTGGTATTGCAAGCCCTCTGCTGACCGCAACAAGAAGCATGATTGTACCCATTACAATTTTGATCATATGATCTTTTACATATGTTGTTCCTATTGCCCCCAACTGAACACCAAAAAGAGATCCTGCAAGAATAAGAAGAGTGAGACGTATATCAATCATTCCATGCATTGCCCAGTTTATAGAACCCCCTAAACCCATAATAAACGCTATTACCAGCTCCGTTGCTGAAGCTATGATACTTGATGCTCCAACTACATATATCATTCCTGGTACACCTACAAAACCACCAACAGCAATCGTTGCTGCCAGCATTCCTGCAGCAAAACCGACAGGGATAGTAAACCATAATGATATTGTTAGATTTGCCTTTTTGAAATGAATCATAGGCGGAAGATTTATAGACTGGAGTTTCCGAGCCAGCATGGTTACCTTCTCAACGCCTCCGGTTTTGGCTATCTTCCATGCATCAAAAAAAACGTACCCACCAACTAGCACAAGAATAACAACAAAAGCCAAACTTACATACAGATTGGATCCGGCTTCACCCCATTTCTCGAGGATGTAATGCTGAATCTGAATTCCAACCTGAACTCCCACTACTGCTGAAGCCGCCGTAACAATTCCAAGCTTTAGATCCACCTGACCGTATTTAAAGCGTTTAAATGCCCCCACCATAGCTTTTGGGAACTTATGACACATATTGCTTGCCACAGCTACTGTGCCCGGCACTCCAAGACTCATCATGCCCGGAGTAAGAACAAATGCTCCGCCTGATCCGATAAAACCGCTTACAAGCCCTCCGATAAAACCAATTACAAACAAAAACAATATCGACATAAGATTTAAATCAATAAATTTTAAACTCTCCACTGCTAAATCCTGCATATCTCCTCCTCAAAATATTTATTAGCGATATAAATTAATATATATTCTACACTTTAAAAACTGTTTGCTTTTTTAATTTATAGTCTGTGAAAAGGATTGATGTATGCACGAGCCCGCGGTCTTTTCCTTGCAACTTTATTTGACCGCACATCATCTTTAACACTCTTTTCAATAGTAACAACCTTGGTATCAGTATGAGCCGCTTCAATTCCCATAAGAGACCAAAAATTACTGGCAAATGCTCCGTGAGCAAATGAAAAAGCAAAAACAGTCAAAATCGGCAACGCCGAATACCACCCACCCCTTGTGAAATAATCTGTTATTGTATCGGTATTCGTAAAAACCGCTGCATAGAGAGCTAAACTTATTGCACCATAGCCCAATGTTTTACCTACCGGTTTCTTTTGCTTGATTTCTTCAGCCATTTTCTTTCCTCCTTTTATATTTTTATTTGTAAAAACGCTAAAAACCGGAATCGTAACTTCAGCCGCAATCTTCTCCTTGCTTTCATCAGATCCGGTTATTATAAATCCTATCCTTCTTATTTCATGAATAATTTTCTCAGCTATTATCCCTGAATCTCCGTATCGAAGCAAATTGTCATACCCTATCCCGCCAGATTCAGCTTTCATTCTAAATAAATTGTTAAGAAATTCTCCGGGCTTCCCGGATACTTCTTCCAAACCTTTTTGCATAACACTTACCGAAAGAATATTATAATTAAGGCGCTTTGCTACTTGAACTGCATAATCGATTAAGCTTTCTGAAAATAAGCCTTCTTCTCCAACAACCAGGATTTTTCTGCATTCTTCCATTCTGCTGTTTTTTGAATCACTTTTTATATTCACGAATAGCTTAACCTTTTTATATAAATTTACAGATATTCAGATAAAAGCATTCTGTCTTGTTAACTTTATGTGTTTCAATTATTATGCCATATATTATAACTAACTATAACTATCTATCATAATTATATATATCATGTTATAGGCTTTGTCTCGTTTTTCGTATTTATTGCAATATGCAACATTATATTTTAGCTAAATATATTTTATAATTATTTCAGATTGTTATATCTATGTTACATTATGTGATTGGCCGTTGCTAAATGCAACGCCATCTTAACGACCGGAAACAGTTGCTATTGTCTTTATTTTTCGATAAATAAAAATGAGCTTTAATATCTAAAAAGGATGGGATTATGATTTTTACAAAAAAGCCTGAAAAACAAGCTGAAGAGAATAAAAGACCTAATCAGGAACTCTCAGACTTACGTACTTTAGTCGAAAAGGCAGGATTATCCGATTCTCTCGCCTCTGTCGCAATCAGAGAACTGGAACGCATGGAAAACATGGATATTTCAACACCGGAATACAGTATAGGCTTTAATTATATCGAATACCTCCTATCTCTGCCTTGGCATACTTTCACAGATGACAATCTTGATTTAAAAAACGCTGAAAAAATAATGGAATCCAAACATTACGGTTTGAATGCCATCAAAGAACGCGTGCTTGAATATCTTTCCGTAAGAACCCTTTTCAGTATACAGAAATTTCATATATTAGTTGTTGATGATGAGGAAATAGCAAGAAATAACCTTGAATATATATTGCGCAAAGAAGGTTATGCAATAAGTACGGCAGCAAACGGGCTTGAAGCGGTAAATATCTTAAAAGAACACCACATAGATTTGATATTAACCGATCTCAAAATGGAAAAGATGGACGGCATTCAATTGCTGGAATCTGCAAAAAAAATATCTCCCCATACCGAACTTGTTATGATAACCGGATTTGCAACCGTCAGTTCAGCTGTAAACGCATTAAAAAAAGGCGCATTCCACTATCTTCCCAAACCTATAAACTTAGATGAGCTTCGCCAAACAGTTCGACAGATTATTGATAAGAAAAAGCATATACAAATGACCCGCAGCCCGGTACTTTGTTTTGCAGGCCCTCCCGGAACCGGCAAGACTTCGGTCGGAAGATCTATTGCAGAGGCTTTAGGAAGAAAATTTGTTCGTATATCACTTGCAGGGCTAAGAGATGAAGCTGATTTACGCGGGCACCGAAGAACATATGTTGGAGCAATGCCCGGAAGAATTATTAATGAGATAAAACGCGCAGGAACATGTAATCCGGTTTTTATGCTTGATGAAATTGATAAAATCGGACAGGATTTTCATGGTGATCCGGCTTCGGTTCTCTTAGAGATTCTTGATCCTGAGCAAAACAGCAATTTCACCGACCATTATCTTGATGCACCTTTTGATCTTTCGGGTGTAATGTTTATATCAACAGCTAATATGGTTGAAAAGCTTCCTGCTCCTCTTTTAGACAGGCTGGAAGTAATTCGTTTTTCCGGTTACACGGAAAAAGAAAAAAGAAATATCGCAAAGCTTCATCTTATACCAAAGCAGATCAAAGAGCATGGTTTGGTCGGTTTTAATATTGAATTATTAGATAATGCCATATCTAAAATAGTAAATGACTACACGCAGGAAGCAGGGCTTCGTAATTTTGAGCGTGAAATTGCAACAATATTTCGTAAAATGGCAAGACTTTTTCTTCAAAACGGCAACGGACCTAATAATGCAGATTCGATAACAGTTGATGATATACTTATTGAAAAACTTCTTGGCCCCAGAAAATTCACACATGAAATTGCTGAAAGAGAAAATAAAGCCGGCATAACAACTGGTCTTGTGTGGACTGAATTCGGGGGAGAAATTATTTTCATTGAAGCAAGCCTGATGAAAGGAAACCGTCAGCTTATACTGACAGGATCAATGGGAAATGTTTTGCAGGAATCGGCGCAGACAGCATTAAGTTTTGTTAGAAGCAATGCTGAGCAGTTCGGAATAGATCCGGATTTTTTTAATGAACGCGACATTCATATTCATATTCCTTCAGGAGCAATACCAAAAGATGGACCTTCAGCAGGTATCACAATTGCCGTTGCCCTAATTTCTCTTTTAACAGGAAAACCGGCAAGAAACGATATTGCTATGACAGGTGAGATTACATTAAGCGGAAGGATATTAGGTATAAGCGGAATTCGTGAAAAAATTCTTGCCGCTCAGCGAAGCGGAATCAAAACTGTTGTTTTTCCCAAACGCAATGAAACGGATGTTACAAATCTTGAACCGGAAGCCAAAGAAGGTATAGAAATTGTGCTTGCGGAAGAAATCCCTTTTATTGTGAAATTGGTTATACAATAGCTATGTATCAAGGTTATAGCGTCTTAACTTTCTCCATAATGAAACCCTGTCTATACCCAGGATTTCAGCTGCTTTTATTTTTTTATTCTCCACCTGATCGAGTACCCATGCAATATACTCCATTTCATTTTCTTCCAGCGTAAGAAATTCTCTTTGCCGCCTGCTTTGTATCCTGAATTTAAGCTGCTGGAAATCCGGCGGAAGATGACGCATTGTAATTGTATTTCCATCCGCCATTGCCACAGCATGTTCCATGATATTCTCCAGTTCTCTGATATTACCGGGATACTCATAGCTTTCAAGAATAGCCATTACTTCATCAGAAATATTTATAATATTTTTCCCCTGGTTCTCTGAATATTTTTTTATAAAATGCATGCTCAAAACCGGAATGCTTTCTTTTCTTTCCGAAAGAGGCGGAACATGAAGTGTTATGACATTGATACGGTAAAATAAATCCTGACGGAAATTTCCTTCCTCGATCTCCAATGCAAGATTCTTATTTGTAGCAGCAATTATTCGAATATCAACAGAAATTTCATCAGTCCCCCCTACCCTGATTAATGTCCTGTCCTGCAAAACTCTTAAAAGCTTTACCTGCATCGAAAGCGGCATATCGCCTATTTCATCCAAAAAAACAGTTCCTCCTTCAGCTGCTTCCAGCAAACCTTTTTTTATTCCGCGTGCCCCTGTAAAAGCTTCTTTTTCATGCCCGAAAAGTTCATTTGCAAGAAGTTCCTCATTAAATGCCCCGCAGTTTACTGCAAGAAATCTTTTCTCACAACGGTTGCTCAGCTTGTGAATCATTTTAGCTACTAGTTCCTTACCGGTTCCGGTTTCACCGAGTATAAGAGCTGTACAATCAGTTGGAGCAATCTGTTCAACAGTTTTTTTCAGATTGTCCATTTTAGCATTATTGCCGGTAATAAAAGTAATTTCTTTTTTGCTTCCGATACGAAGTTTAAGTTCCGCAACTTCTTTTTTTAAAGATTTCTTTTCAAGCGCCTGCCTCACAAGAATACGGACTTCCTCTATTTTGACAGGCTTTGGTATATAATAAAATGCACCTCTTTGCATTGCTTCAACTGCCGTAGCAACAGTAGCGTATCCCGTTATAATAATAACTTCTGTTGCAGGATAAAGCTCTTTTGTCTTTTCAAGAACCTTAAGGCCGTCAACTACCTGCATTTTAAGATCTGTCAGCACAAGATCAAATTCCGCTTTTTCAAGCTCTTTTAAGGCTGCAATTCCGTTTTCAACCGGCACGGTTTCATATCCTTCTTTATTAAGGACATGATCCAGATTCTCTCTTGCAATCTGTTCATCATCTACAATTAATATCCGGGCGGTTTTAGCCGTCATTATAGTCTCCTTCATGCCCGTTGTTTATGAAGTGGAAGATGAATTATAAATCTTGTGCCCTCGCCTACCTTGCTCTCAACCGAAATGGAACCTTTATGCTGTTGCACAATTCCGTATACTATCGAAAGTCCAAGGCCGGTTCCCATACCAACTTCTTTTGTAGTAAAAAAAGGATCGAAAATCATATCGAAATTATCTTCAGGTATGCCGACGCCCGTATCCTCAAAATTTATCACAGCCATTCCGACAGCATGATCCGGCTTTGCCGATATTTTTATAAGACCTGATGTGCTTTCAATAGCCTGAACAGCATTTATGATTAAATTCAGAAATACTTCCTGAATTCGCTGCATATCTATATCAAGCACCAAATCTTTAGGTATATCCTTTTGTATTTCGATTCCGGAAGGCACCTGGCTTGAAACAAGCCTGATTGAACGCTCTGCCACTTCATCAAGAGAAACCGGAGCCAGAGCAAAATCTCTGTCACGGGAAAATTCCAAAAGCCCTTTCACGGTATCTCTTGCCCTGTTTACTTCCTGTTCAATATTTAAAAGCATTCTGTGCATAAACTCGGGTTCAGCATCACGGCCTTCTTCCAAAAGTATCTGGCAGGAAGTTGAAATATTGTTTAGTGGATTGTTAAGCTGATGGGCAACACCTGAAGTAAGAATCCCTATTGATGACAATTTTTTTGTTTGAACCAGTTGTTCCTGGCGTTTTTCAAGTTCTGCAACCATGCGGTTGAATGCTTCAACTACACGCTGTGTTTCATCCCTTGTATTTTGAACCGGAATAAAAGAAAAATTCCCGTTTGCTATCTGGACCGTTGTTTTTTCAATTATCCTCAAAGGCTTTATTATCTTTCTTGCCATCATCGGTATTAAAAACATACCCATTGATAAAAATAATGTAACATTAATGATGATATGTTTTTTAAGTTGCCCGATTATAGCAAGAATCCTTTCCCTTTCAAAACTGACAAGGGCTATTGACCTGTCTACAAGATTTTTCCCTTCCGCCCGCAGCCTGTCTTCCAGATCATTTTCACAGTCTTTCCTTCCCCCTACTACACAAACAGCCATCTGATCCATCAGCTTTTCATACTCTATTAATCCCTTTTCAATCAATCCGATCTGAGGCGCACCTTTCTTTTTTTTCATATCAGCGGAAATGTTTGAAAGAACTTCAAGGCCCTTTTTAATATAACTCCTATTCTCTGACAGGTCGTCCTGTGAACCATATAAAAGAAAGTTTTTTTCATACCGCCTTATCTCAAGTACTATATTGCTGAGATCATCGGCAACTTCAACAAGGTGCTGTTTCTGTTCTATCTGATGCAAAAACCGGTATGAATTTCCCCCGACAAAACCTATTACAAGAAGACATATTGTAAGACCAACGATTATTTTTTTGCGTATGTTTAAGGAGAAGCTTTTGACTCTAAACAATTTATCACCTCATATAGGTCTCCAAGTGTTGAAACCTACAGCATCATATCCTCCGTTTTAGACGTGCAATAAAAAAGCCATCCATATTATTAATATGAGGGTATGTTTTGATAAATCCTTCACTGTTTACAAAAGGCTCAAAAATCTTTGAGAAACAACGTATGTCATCAATTATAAAATCTGGATGTTTTAATAAGAATTTACTTATTACTTCTTCGTTCTCTTCCGGTTCGGTGCTGCACACTGCATACACTATAATTCCCCCCGGTTTCAGAACCATTGAAAGATTGTCTAAATAAAGAAATTGCCTTTTTTGATAAAATAACAGTTTTTCTTCGGTCAGTTTCCATTTAATATCAGGATTCCTGCGTATAACGCCCATACTTGAACAGGGAGCATCAATTAGAATCCGGTCAAACTTTCCGGAATAGTTTTTAAGAAAAACAGGATCACCAAGATCTCCCATGGATGTTTTAACATTTGTTATGCCAAGTCTTTCCATATCAAGGTTTAGCTTAAGCAATTTTTCTTTCTCGTAATCTATTGCTGTAATACTGCCTTTGTTTTTCATTAACTGACCGATATGTCCTGTTTTCCCTCCAAGTCCGGCGCAGGCATCCATTATGGTTTCCCCTGGTTCCGGATCCAAAAGCAAAGCTACAAGCTGGGCGGCTTCATCCTGTACCTGAAACCATCCTTTTTGAAAGGCTTCCATTTCGGAAATAGGCTTCTTTGGGCGCAAAAAAGAGACTCCGTTGGGCGAACAAACTGTCCGGCTGACATCCTGGACTTCTGATTCAATACAATCAATAAGCTCATTGCGGTTTGTTTTAAGTATGTTTACCCGTATTGTGATAGGAGGAATGTTGTTAATGGCATCGCACAGATCAATAGCCGATTTTTTCCCTAGGAGTCCGATCCATCTTTTTATCATCCATTCAGGAAAAGATTTATTTACAGAAATGGCATATTCGGGCTTATTATTTATATCAGGAAAACAAAGAGATTTATATTCTCGTCCGGTTCTTCTTAATACAGCATTCACATATCCTGAACTTTTAATTCCTGCTACATGTTTTGCAATTTCAACGGAAGTATTAACTGCCGCAGAAATGGGAATCCTGTTTAGATGTATAATTTGAAATAGTCCAAGGCGAAGAATATTTAAAATTTCAGCATTGGTTTTTTCCAAAGGCTGTTTGGAAAATTGTTGTATTATCCAGTCTAACCGGCTACGCCATCTTAGTACTCCATAAACAAGGGCATTAAATAAAGCCTTTTCCCTTTTAGGGAGATCATATTTTCTTTGGAATTCTTCGAGGAGGTTATCAAGAGTATACTTTTTCTTATCTATCTTGTTCAATAAATGAAGAGCCAAAGTTCGGGTATCGTTTGCAAAAAGCGAATCATTATTGCCATTTATCTGGGATTTATTCATTTTTCATAGTTCATATTTTCTATTTATACCAAAACAGTTCCTTGTGTAATATTATTGCAGCCGCATAAATAATTTTTTATATCTTGACGCTTTCCGGATTCTTCCTGAATATCCTTTATTGACAAAATGCCATCACCTGTTGCAACAAAAAGATGATCCCTTGTCTCGCCGACTATCGTTCCGGGAACCTGTTTTACACTGCCTGGAATAACATCTGCATCAAAGATCTTGAGCCGTTTATCCCCATGCATGGTAAAAGCGCCAGGCCACGGGTTTATACCCCGAATGAAAGCTTCAATTTCTTTTGCTGTTTTTGACCAGTTTATACGGCCGTCTATTTTCTTAAGCAAAGGTGCATAAGTGGCAAGAGAATGATCCTGAGGCACCGGATTTATGGTGTTTGCTTTAATTCCGGATAGAGTCTTTATTAAAAGATCGGAAGCTACAATTGCCATGCGGTCATGAAGTGAAGAAGAAGTATCTTTAGAAGAAATTATAACTTCGGTAGACAATAAAATATCACCGGTATCAAGCCCCTCATCCATAAGCATAGCCGTTATGCCGGTTTTTTTTTCTCTGTTTATCACCGCCCACTGAATGGGAGCAGGCCCGCGGTATTTTGGAAGCAAAGAAGCATGGAGGTTAATTGCGCCTTTTTTTGATATATCAAGGATGTTTTTCGGTAGTATATGGCCAAAAGCTATTACTACAAACAAATCCGGACAAAGCGAAGAGATCATGTCGGAAAATTCAGATGTTTTAATGGATAAGGGTTGAGCGATACTGTAACCTAACTCAAGTGCAGTTTCTTTAACCGGAGTAAATACCAGTTTTCTGCCTCTTCCTTTGGGACGATCCGGTTGTGTTACAACAAGCACAACTTCATAACCGGTATTATGCAAAGCTTTTAAAGACGGCACAGCAAAGTCCGGAGTACCCATAAATATTATTCGTTGCTTATTCATTTTGTTTCAAAAGCTTCTTAACGCGCCTTTTATAAAGTTCCCGCTTTAATGCGCTGATCCTGTCTATAAACAAAACTCCATTCAAATGATCTATCTCATGCTGTAAAACAATGGCAAGATGATCATTTGCTTCTATTCTTAATGGATTTCCTTCCCTGTCTAGAGCTTCAACAATTACTGAATCTGCTCTTTTCACATCCGATCTTAAATCGGGAACACTTAAGCAACCTTCGCTTTGCGAAAGAGTTTCTCCCTCGGTTTCAATGATTACAGGATTTAAAAGCACTTGTATCGATTTTGGTTTTTCTTCCTGATCTATATCATAAACTATTATACTTTTATCGCATCCGATCTGGATTGATGCAAGCCCGATGCCTGGGGCCCTGTACATAGTCTCTATCATATCATCTATAATTTTTTGAAGAGCACCGTTAATATCCGTTACCGGCTTTGCGGCATTTTTCAAAAACCTGTCAGGATATGTAAGTATATCAAGTAATGCCATTTGTTAACCTTCTTGTTTTATAGATGCAGCCTTTCTTATTGTTATACCTGTTATCATTGCAGACACAAGACCCATTATTACTACCGGAATAATTTGTATAAAATGATTTATTAAAGTATAACCTGCGGCATCCTTTGCAGATACCCCGAAAAGGGCCATAGAAAATATACCACCTGCTTCCCAAAGCCCCCAGTATCCAGGAACTGAAGGAAGGGCTATGAAAAAACAAACAATAATCATTACTGCTGTAAATTCCATAAAAGATATATCAATTCGTGGACAACCAAACGACAGCAGGTAATATGAAACAGCGCAAAGAAACCAGATAATCATTGTATAAAAAATACAAATCAAAATGATCTTTGGACTCTTTATAAGTAAAAAACCGTCTGAAAAATTTTTAAGGATTTTTTGTGCCGGAATACAAAACCTGTCTTCAATTTTTTTTTTAAAAGCTGCCCCGGCCAGGAAAAAAACAACAGGCAGTTTAGATATCAAATAGTCTATGATCCTTCTTGTTTTATCAAATAATAATAAAAATATACCCAAAATAATCATTACGCCCATTACAATAATATTTCTTCCTGCTGATGTAAGAACATCTTTATTTAAATGGTAGCCTCCAAAATCAATAACCAAATCAGGTTTTATTGTAATATTTGCCATTATAAGCAAAAAAATTAGAAACATAAAAATAACATCAAACAAACGATCGACAGCTACTGTAGCCAACCCTGTTGAAAAAGGCAGCTTTTCATTCTTTAATAGTATGGCAGGTCTTGCAGCTTCCCCTACCCTGCCTGGTAATATACAGTTTATCATAAAACTTATCATAACAGGATGAAAAGACTGAACAAAGCTTATTTTTCGGACTGGTTTCAGTATTGCCTGCCATCTTAAAGCTCTGAAAATAAAAGTTGATAATCCTACCAAACCCGCCGGGATTGCCCATAAATAGTTTATGGATGTAATATATTGCAATAAATCATCAACAGGAATATTTCGGAATGAAATATAAATTGCTGCAACAGATATTGCTGTCCCGATAACAAACGAAATTGTTTTGTTTTTGTTCATTTGATTGAAGCTACAATGAAAGTATGCTGCGTGCTTTATCTATATCTTTTTTTATTTGTTCCGAAAGTTCCGAAATGCCGGAAAACTTCAACTCATCTCTGATTCTTTCAACAAAATTTATTCTGATGTTCTTGCCATATATATTTTCATTAAATTCAAGCATATGAACTTCGATAGTGAAAATATGATCATCAAATGTGGGACTGTAACCAATGTTTGCTACGCCTTTATACTTTAATCCATTATATTCAACAGTTACGGCATAAACTCCTTTTTGGGGACATAACTCATCTACTATCTGTAAATTTGCAGTAGGAAAACCAAGAAGTTTGCCTCCCCTGTCACGGCCTGTGGCAACTATCCCCCTTACCTGGTAATATCTGCCAAGAAGCTGTTGTGCTTCTGCCACATTGCCATCTTCTACAAGGTTGCGAATTTTTGTGCTGCTGATTCGTCCGGGCATTGTATTTGTAACCGATACCCAGTCAGCCACAATAACTTCAAAGCCATATTCCTTAGAGCAAGCTTTTAAAAATTCGGTATTTCCTTCCCGATTTTTACCGAAAGCATAATCGTTTCCAACAACAATAGCTTTCATTCCTACCTTATTAATAAGCAAATCCCTTACAAATTCCAATGCCGGTAATTGAGCAAATTTTGGAGTAAAAGGAATACATATCAAGACATCCAGCCCTGTTTTTTCAATAAGTTCAATTTTCTGCTCATGAATTGTAATAAGCGGAAGTCGCCCGTTTTGTCTTAAAATCTTAATCGGGTGCGGATTAAAGGTGATAGCTACTGATGTTCCGTTTATAGCATCTGCTTTTTCAATAACTGCATGGAAAAGTGCCTGGTGACCTATATGTACTCCATCAAAATTTCCTATAGTTACTACGGCATTTTTAAATGGATTTTTAATTGAATCAATGTTATTTATAACTTTCATTATATGTTAAGACCCCAATAATAAACTTGACAAAATACTTAAAAGAAATTAATTACCTTAACCTTGAATTTAAAGCAATGTTTTATTTGTGCCGAAGTGGCGGAACTGGTAGACGCGCTAGGTTCAGGGTCTAGTGGAGGATTCTCCATCGGGGTTCAAGTCCCCGCTTCGGCACCACACAACTATAATCATATTACTGAAATATGACCCGTACCATTGAACCTTTTTCAAGCCCTTCAGTGTTTACACCGATTTTTATGAACCCATCTGCTTTGACCATAGTATTTATCAGACCGGATTTTCCCAAAACAGGTTCTGCCAATACGATACCTTCTTCTTCAGTCAGTCGAACCCTGATATAATCGGTTCTTCCCTGGGCTGAAGCAATATTTCTTGTAAGTTGTGCAGAAATAGAGGGAATGTTAGGTTGCAAATTATTCCCGCTAATCTTTTCAATAAAGGGCTTAACTACTGCGGTAAAAACAACCATAGCGGAAACCACATGTCCGGGAATACCCCATATTGCCTTTTTGCCTGACCTTGCAAGAATTGTCGGTTTACCGGGACTGATAGAAATACCATGAACAATTATCTCGGAATCCGGAAGATTAGATAACACCTCAATTGTAAAATCGCGGGCACCTACAGAACTTCCTCCGGAAATCAGAACCATATCAGACTCCAAAAGAGCTTTTTTGCATATATCCAAAAGATTATTATAATTATCTTTAACTATTCCAAAAGTTAAAGGAATCCCTCCAGCTTCCGCAACCTGGTCTGAAAGAGTATATGAATTTATATCTCTTATTTGCCCAAAACGAGGAATCTTTGAAACTGGCACTACCTCGTCCCCGGTTGAAATTATACTGATTACAGGCTTTTTATAAACTTTTACTTTTTCTATTCCGAAAGCGGCAAGCAATCCGGTTTCCTGCGGTCTAATTCTTCTGCCCTTTGCAAGCATCACATTTCCTTTAAGAAAATCCTCTCCTTTTTCGATTATATTATGCCCGGGTGCGATGCTTTTATATATTTCTATTGTTTTTTCATCCAATATTTCCGTATGTTCAATCATAACAACGCTGTCAGCACCATTTGGAAGCATTCCGCCTGTTGATATTCTGGCAGCTTCCCCCTGCATAACCGAAAATGAAGGGGTTTCGCCCATTGCTATTTGCCCTGCAACATTCAGATATGCCGGATTTTCCTCTGATGCGCCAAATGTCGAAGAAGCACAGACAGCATAGCCATCCATAGTTGAACGAAGAAAAGGAGGAAGATCGGCATCTGCAATAATATTTTCTGCAAGAATCCGCCAATGTGTGTTTTTTAGAGAAATTTCCTCTGTTTCAACAGTTTCAAACAAAGAAATATATTCAAAAACTTTATCCAGATCTATAACTTTAAAAAAATCTTTCATTAACAATCCTGTGTTTAACAATTTGTTTTTATTTTTTATTTGAATCTTTCATCAAATATTTTGTTTTACTAACAATATCGATAGCTTTATTAAATGTCAAAAGAATAGATTGCAGAGATCAAAAACTTGTAATAATAAGATAACAGTGTATAATTTACTATATTAAAACAAACTTTATTATATTCTTGATAATATGCCGAGGGAAATAATGCCGGATGAGGATGAGCTTTTGGAAACTTCGGTTCCAAAGCGTGCTGAAAAACCAAACTTTCTTACAAATACCAACTTCGATGAGTTCAAAATCCCATCAAATGTATTAATGGGATTAAAGAGTGCAGGCTTTACTCTTTGCACTCCCATACAAGCCAGAGTACTTCCGCTATCACTTGAAGGACATGATGTAGCAGGGCAAGCCCAGACGGGTACAGGAAAAACAGCAGCCTTTCTTACGACCATTGCTTCACGTCTTCTTTTACTTGAAAACAAAATGCCCGGTTTGCCGTCTGCTCTTATCGTAACGCCAACAAGAGAACTGGCTCAGCAAATATATGATGAGGCAGTTATTCTTTTTAAGCATACTGAATTAACGCTTATGCAGGTAATAGGGGGAATTGACTATCAGAAGCAGGCTGATACTCTCAAAAAAGGAGTAGATGTTGTAATATGTACTCCTGGCAGAATTATTGATTATTTTAAACAGGGCATATTTAAGACAGAAGGGATAAAGATCGTTGTAATAGATGAAGCCGATCGCCTTCTTGATCTTGGTTTTGCAAAGGATATGCGATATATTCTGCAAAAACTTCCCAATTATTCAAAAAGACAATCCATGCTTTTTTCAGCCACCCTTTCTCACAGAGTCCTGGAATTAACTTATGAATACATGAATCTGCCCGAATTTATTTCTGTTACTCCGGAAGATGTGGTCGTTGATGGTATAAATCAGATTCTTTTTCACGTTTCCAAAGAAAGCAAACTATCTCTTCTATTGGGGCTTCTTAAGCGTGAAAAATGGGAAAGAATTCTGGTTTTTGTGAATACAAAATCAGGTGTGGAGTGGCTGGCCAGAAAGCTTAAAGGAAACGGATATCCGGCAGAAGGAATAACAGGAGATCTGCCTCAGACAAAACGCTTTAGTTTGATGGAAAGATATAAAAAAGGCAATATAAAGATTCTTGTTGCAACCGATGTTGCATCCCGAGGTATACATGTGGAAGATATATCGCATGTATTTAATTACGATCTTCCTCATGATGGAGAGATATATGTTCATAGGATTGGCCGAACCGCCAGAGCTGGAAAAGAGGGAATCGCAATTTCTTTATCATGCGATGAATTTGTCTTAAATCTGGAAAATATTGAAAACAAAATCGGTTATAAAATCCCTGTGGTTTGGGCTGATGATGATTGGTATCTTGAAGATAAATGCAAGACTGATTTTATCAAAAAGCGGTATGGAGATAAAAAGAAAAAAAGCCCCGAGAAAGAAGTTGCAAAAACAAAAAGAATTCAACCAATAAAAACGAAAGAAAAAATTAAAAAGGATTATTTCCCAGGAACTTTTTTCGGGTTTACTCCTCCTGTGCCAGAGCAACAAGAAACAACCGTATTGGAAGATAAACAACAGCAAACAGTACAGCCCCCAAAAAAGCACCGATACAGAAAAAAAAGTCATTTAAAAACCTCTGAAATAGCTGAAGACAAAGAAACTTAAATATAGAATACAGGCTATCAGATAGTAAAGCGCAAATCATATCGCAAATAATAACTTACAATTTTACTATTCTATAATAGATGATCATAATGGGCTATGTTTTTAATTTCAAAGATACCATTGAATACAAAAATTGGTTTGAGAAACCTCATAACAGATCTGTTTACTCCCTTGAAAAAAAACTCATGATAGATATGCTAAAACCTGCAAAGGGTGAAACTCTTCTTGATATAGGTTGCGGAACCGGTGAAAGCATTTCTCCCTATATTGAAAAGGGGCTTTGTGTAACAGGTATCGATCCCTCAAAATATATGTTGGATTGTGCTATAAAAAAAATCGGGAACCAGGCAGAGTTTCGCCTATGTTTTGCAGAAGATCTTCCATTTGATGATAATTCCTTTAATTATGCTTCTTTTTTTACTACACTGGAATTTATTGATGACCCCAAAAAAGCACTGGAAGAAGCTTGCAGAGTGGCAAAAGACAAACTATTTGTCGGTATTCTAAATAGTTTGTCTTTTGATGTTTTTGGTATTCGTATCAAAAATTATTTTTCTAAAACAGTGTACAGGCATGCAAAGTTTTTCAATATCCTGGAAATTAAATATATGATAAAGGAGCTATTGGGAGATGTTCCGATATCATGGGGAACAGTATATGGGTTTACTTTTAAGTCCGGTATAATTACCAACAAATTTGAAAAACCCGACTTTATAAAAAAATACCCTTTTGGGCCATTTGTTGGGATTGTTGTTACTCTGATTCCGCGATTCAGAACAAAACCTCTTGCAATTAAATATACGGGTAAACAAACCACTGGTGCAATCAGCGGAAAGCCTGTACTTGGAGAATCGATAGGTGGAAGCTCTTCTTTACGAAAAACTTCAAAATAATAAAATAGAATGCGCCCTTTGCAACCATAGATGTGTTATCGGTAACGGAAAAAGAGGAATCTGCGGGGTCAGGGAAAACAAAGACGGGCTGCTTGAAACACTGGTTTACAGCAAACTTATTGCATCCCATATTGATCCGATAGAAAAAAAACCTCTTTTCCATTTTTTGCCAAAAAGTCTTACATATTCAGTTGCAACTGTGGGTTGCAATTTTAAATGCCTTTTCTGCCAGAACTCTGATATTTCCCAGATGCCTTCAGATTATAATGGTTTAATAGCAGGAGACTCTTTTACACCCCAAGATGTTGTTGCTTCGGCTATAAAAGGAAAATGCAGCAGTATTTCCTATACCTATACGGAACCAACTGTTTTTTTTGAATTTGCCCGTGACACTGCAATACTTGCGCTAAACAATGGCTTAAAAAATATTTTTGTAACAAACGGCTACATGACAAAAGAAGCTCTTTCCATGATACACCCAAATGTCGATGCTGCAAATGTTGATTTAAAATCATTTAATGAAGATTTTTACAAAAAATATTGCGGCGCAAAACTTGAACATGTCAAAAACACTTTAATGGAAATGAAATCCCTTGGCATATGGATAGAAGTTACAACTCTTATCATTCCGGGATTAAATGACAGCATAAAAGAGTTCGAAAAGCTGGCCAATTTTCTTGTTGAATCCATCGGGCCTGAAACTCCATGGCATATAAGCAGGTTTCATCCAACATATAAACTCTTAGACCTCAAGCCCACTCCTCTTGAAACTCTGCTTTTGGCAAGACAAACAGGCATAAAGTGCGGCCTTAAATATGTTTATATCGGAAATGTTCCTGGTGAAAATGGAGAAAGCACTTTCTGTTATAATTGCAAAAAAATTCTTATCGAGCGGCTTGGATTTTTTGTGAAAAAAAATATTATCAAAAACAGCAAGTGCCCTTACTGCGGAGTTCATATAAGTGGTGTGTGGTAATGTTTGCAAAAAAAAGAAGTATTTTAGTAACATCCGTATAAATATATTATTGAGCCTGCAAACAAAACAACCGTGTGTGGAATAAGGCTCACTTATTTATTTTAGAATATCATAAATTATTTGGAGATAATTATAAAAAATGAGTAACATCCGCAATGTATATCTTGCAATGAACACTCTTGCAGATGCAAAAAATATTTTATTCAACAAATTTTCCCACCTTGAAAGACTTTCAGGAGAAAAGATTTTGGTTCCTGATTCGGTAGGTCGGGTTCTTGCAGAACCGGTTTTTGCCAGACTTTCTTCCCCTAATTTCCATGCTGCTGCAATGGACGGTATAGCAGTAAAGGCGGAAACCACCTTTGGCGCAAGTGAAACCAACCCCAAAAAACTTATAGTAAACAAAGATATTTTTTTTCTTAATACAGGGCATGTTCTTCCAGAAAATACAAACTCGGTAATAATGATAGAAAACGTAAATATTATAGATGAAAACTCGGTTGAAATCGAAATGCCTGCCGTACCGTGGCAACATGTAAGGAAAATGGGCGAAGACATAGTGGCAACCGAACTGCTGTTTGCCCAGAATCATGTAATAACACCATACTGTGTCGGCGCACTTCTTTCAGGTGGAATATTCTCTGTTTCTGTAAGGAAAAAACCTAAGGCAATCATAATCCCAACCGGCTCCGAACTTGTTGACTGGGAAAATTCCAACATTGATCAGCTTAAACCGGGGCAGATTTTTGAAACAAATTCTTTTGTCTTAGGCAAAATGGTTGAATCTACCGGAGGCATTTATGAAAGATACGATAAAATCGCAGATGATACCGATAGAATTAAAGAAGCTGTCCTTAAAGCAGTAAATGCCGACTGTGACATAGTACTTGTTCTCGGCGGTTCATCAGCCGGATCTGAAGATTATGCCAAAAAAGTTATTTCAGATATCGGCGAGGTTTTTATTCATGGAGTTACCATGATGCCGGGAAAACCGGTAGTAATAGGCAAAGTTAAAAACAAACCGGTTTTTGGAATTCCCGGCTACCCTGTATCTGCGATAGTTGCGTTCGAACAACTGGTACAACCAATAATATGTAAACTGCTGGGGCAACCGGAAAAAGAAAGACAAAAAATTCAGGTCGTGCCGGCAAAAAAAATCACATCAAAACTTGGTGTAGAAGAATTTTTGCGTGTAAAACTGGGAAAGGTTGGTGAAAGGATAATAGCAACATCTCTTCCAAGAGGAGCCGGATGTATAACTACAATTACAGAAGCAGATGGAATTATTCGCATACCTAACAACGTTGAGGGAATAAACGCACAAGAACCTGTGACTGCAGAGCTTATTCGCCCTCTTTCTTCTATAAACAATACAATCGTAGTTGTTGGAAGCCATGATAATTCACTCGACATTCTTGCAGACAGCATGAAAGCAGGTCAAAACAGCTTAACTCTTTCTTCAAGCCATGTGGGCAGCATGGGTGGCCTTATGGCAATTAAAAACGGTGCATGTCATATTGCCGGTTCACATCTTCTTGATACAACTGATGGTTCTTACAATATATCATACATTAAAAGATATCTTCCCGATATTAAAGTAAAGCTTGTCCACCTGGTTTTCAGGGATCAGGGACTCATTGTTGCAAAAGGAAATCCAAAAAATATAAATGGAATTGAAGACCTTGCCCGTAAAGATATAAAATTTATAAACAGGCAGGGCGGCTCAGGAACAAGGATTCTTCTTGATTACAGGTTAAATCAGCTGGGAATAAATCCTGCACAGATAAACGGATACGATAACGAAGAGTTCACACATATGTCTGTTGCAGTTAACATTTTAAGCGGTGCTATTGATGTGGGTCTTGGTATATTTGCAGCAGCAAAAGCACTTGGTCTTGATTTCATACCGGTAGTAACAGAACAATACGATCTTGTTATCCCGGAGATTTATTTTGAGACCGAAAACATTAAAATACTTCTTGATATAATTAATAGCGCGGAATTTAAAAAACATGTCGAAACATTAGGCGGCTATAGCACAAAGAAAACCGGCGAAATATTGTTGTGAAGTATAAAACAATAGATCATACCGCCGATATAGGAATAGAGGTTTTTGGTTTTAAGCTTGAAGATCTTTTTGAAAACGCAGCCTTTGCAATGTATGATCTTTTAACGGATACAGGCACCCTCCTTTCTTTGTCGGAAACTTCCATCACTGTGACAGGCCAGGACTGGCCCGATCTTATGGTTAACTGGCTCAGGGAACTTTTATATCTCTTTACTGGAAAAGCCATGCTTGTTAAGAGTACAAAGATAATTTCACTTTCGGAATTTACCATAACCGCAAATATTAAATATGAAGACTTTGTTTCAGGCTGCCATATAATAAAGAACGAAATAAAGGCTGTCACTTACCACCAGATCAAGGTTGAACCGGCAGGTTCAAAATGGAAGGCAAGGATTATATTTGATGTGTAAACCAAAAGGGATCAAGGGTTCAAGGATTCGAGGGTTCGAGACATAGATGTACGTAAAATTTTCATTTGAACCCTTGACCCCTGGAATCCTCGAATCCTCAAATTATAGGCTTTAGTCGATAGCAGTTGATTGTATGGAATTAAGAAAAATAGATGATTACAGATGGGAAGTTCCCAAATCAGGACAGATGCGCGTTCCCGGTATTATATATGCCGGCAATTCGTTGATTGAAAGCATAAAGCAGGAAGAAGCAGTAAAACAGGTTGCAAATGTGGCAACTCTTCCCGGAATAATAAAAGCTTCTTTAGCAATGCCCGATATCCACTGGGGATATGGTTTTCCCATTGGAGGAGTCGCTGCGTTTGACTGGGAAACCGGAATCATATCTCCGGGAGGAGTAGGCTATGATATTAATTGTGGAGTCCGCCTTGCAAATACAAAGCTTTGCGAAAAAGATGTAAAAGGAAAACTTGAAGATCTTGTTAACTCGCTGTACCAGAATATCCCATCAGGTGTCGGATCAACAGGCAACATAAAACTGGCTTATTCCGAAGAAAAGAAAGTGTTAAAAGAAGGGAGCAAGTGGGCATTGCGGCATGGCATGGCCAATGAATCCGACATAGAGCATACGGAAGATTTTGGGTGTATGCCAAACGCTGACCCTGATACAGTTAGTGATAAAGCGCTTGGACGCGGTCTGAAACAGCTTGGAACTCTTGGTTCCGGGAATCATTTTCTTGAAATCGGATTGGTTGAAAAAATTTATGATTTAGATGTTGCGCGAGTATTTGGTCTTTTTGAAGGCCAGGTTACTGTTATGCTGCATTCCGGGTCAAGAGGATTGGGATATCAGATCTGTGATGATTTTCTGGCACACATGGCTAAAAACATTAACAAGACCGGTATAGAAATTCCGGACAGACAGCTTGCCTGTGCAATGATCCAGTCTTCTGAGGGAATGCGCTATTTTAATGCCATGGCGTGTGCCGCCAATTATGCATGGGCTAACAGGCAAATACTTATGCACAAAGCACGGGAAGTATTAATGCGCGTTCTTAAAATAGGACCTAAAGATCTTGGAATGAATCTTGTGTATGATGTTTGTCATAATATTGCTAAAAAAGAAACCCACATAGTAGATGGGAAAAGCAAAGTTGTATGTGTTCACAGAAAGGGAGCTACAAGAGCTTTTCCTCCCGGACACGAATCAGTTTGTGAAAAATACAGAGCTGTAGGTCAGCCGGTACTTGTCCCAGGTGATATGGGAAGGGCTTCTTATGTCCTTGTCGGATGCGAAAACGCCATGAAAGAAACTTTTGGATCAACTTGCCACGGCGCAGGACGAGTCTTGAGCCGAACAGCCGCCTTAAAAAAAAGCAAGGGTCGATCCATTGCCCGCGAGCTGGAAGACAGAGGAATATATGTCAGATGGACCGGAAGATCAACACTTGGTGAGGAAATGCCGGAAGCATACAAAAATGTTTCCGAAGTAGTAAATTCTGTACATGGAGCAGGTATTGCAAGAAAGGTTGCAAAACTTAAACCAATGGCCGTTTTAAAAGGATGACAGTTTTAAAGAGGAAGAATAATTTCATATGGATATCTTTCAGGCAATAATCTTGGGAATCATACAGGGACTTACAGAATTTCTTCCGGTAAGCAGTTCCGGGCATTTAGTGCTTTTTCAGCATCTATTCGGATTGAAAGAAGCGGAATTGCTTTTTGACATCAGTGTCCATCTTGGAACACTTGCTGCAGTTGTTGTTTTTTTTCACAAGGATATCAAAGCAATCTTTGTGGCAGTTTTTCGTTATTGTAAAATGGCGTTAAAGACCGGCTCATTTGCTTTTTCAAAAGATGATTCAGAAACCAAGTTTGCATTATTGATTGTTGTAGGATCAGTTCCTACAGCAATCATAGGCCTTATGTTTCACAAGATAGCAGATCGGCTTTTTTCATCGGTTTTGATTGCAGGTACAATGCTTTTATTGACAGGGCTTATTTTATATTGTACCCGCTTTATAAAAAAATCACCGAAAGAAAATGAACTTTTTTCATTTAAAGATGCTCTAATTATTGGCATAATCCAGGGTCTTGCTATAATACCCGGATTATCAAGATCAGGAACCACAATAACTACAGGATTGTTTTTAGGGTTGAATCGTAAAACAGCTGCAAAATATTCTTTTCTTCTTTCCATCCCGGCTATTGTGGGGGCTTCAATTATAAGTTTTGCAGATATGTCTAATAGCAATTTAATACCTTTAGGAACAATTTTAGCCGGGGTCATTTCATCATGTGCGTCCGGTTATTTTGCTCTCAAATTTCTTTTATATGTAGTACAAAAAGGACGACTCCATTATTTTTCACCATACTGTTTGGCAATCGGAATATTTAGTATAATTTTAGCATTATAAATAAGGGGTTAATTAATGAATCCGGAGATTTTCAGAGAATACGATATAAGAGGTATAACAGATAAGGATCTTAATGAAGAAGATGTTGTTCTGCTAGGAAAAGGAATTGGCACCTATCTTCTTAAACACGGCAAATCAAATCTCTCTGTCGGGCGCGATTGCCGATTAACTTCAGACAATTATTCAGATAAAGTAATTGAAGGTTTGCGATCAACCGGTTGCAATGTAACAGATATTGGTATTTGTCCTACGCCTGTTTTATATTTTTCAATTGGGCATTTAAAATTGCAAGGCGGCGTAATGGTAACCGCAAGCCATAATCCACCGGAATACAACGGTTTTAAGATATGCATTGGCCCAGATTCGCTTCATGGCAAACAACTTCTTGACATACTTGATATCATCAAGAATAAATCTTTTGTTTCAGGAAATGGTTTACTTTCTTCTTCCGATGTTCTTACTCCCTATAAAGAATTTGTGCAAAACAATATATCTATTTCCAATAGCCTTAAGGTAGGAATAGATGCCGGAAACGGTACGGCAGGTGTTGTTGCCATCCCGGTATTAAAAAATCTCGGATGTGAAGTATATGATCTCTACTGCGATATGGATGGGACATTTCCCAATCATGAAGCTGATCCTACAGTATTAAAAAACATGACTGACCTTATTGAGCTTGTCAGGGAAAAGCAACTTGATATTGGCATAGGATATGACGGAGATGGCGACCGTTTAGGTGTAGTTGATGAGAAAGGAAATATAATTTACGGCGATCAGCTCATGATTATATTTTCAAGGGAAATCCTGTCAAGAAAACCAGGCGCAACTTTCATCTCTGAAGTCAAGTGTTCAAAAACCATGTATGACGACATAGAAAAGCATGGTGGTCGTGCAATCATGTGGAAAACCGGACATTCATTAATAAAGAAAAAAATGAAAGAAGAAAAAGCAGAGCTTGCAGGAGAAATGAGCGGGCATATGTTTTTTGCAGATCGTTATTTTGGCTTTGATGATGCACTATATGCGTCTTGCAGGCTTCTTGAAATTATCTCAAAAACCGGAAAGAAGATTTCCGAACTATTATCCGATATTCCTAAAACTTATTCAACACCTGAATTAAGAGTTGATTGTCCTGATGACAAGAAATTTGCACTTGTTAAAAAAGTAACGGAGCATTTTAGAAAATCAAATAATATTATAGATATCGATGGGGTAAGAGTTCTCTTTGATGATGGATGGGGTCTTGTACGCGCATCCAACACACAACCTGCTCTTGTGCTTAGATTTGAAGCAATGTCGGAAAAAAGGCTCCTGGAAATAAAAGATCTGGTTGAGTCAACTCTTGCTAAAATACGTGAACAAATCTGAAAGGAGTTTATTATATGAAAGCAATAAGTTATTTCATACTGTTCTTGGGACTGGTTGTGGCAAGCGGATGTGCAACACAACGGGCCATGCCTGTGACATCGAGCGGAGAAAAGATTCACATTGATATCCTGTCCGACCGCGGCAACCCGTCTACCATGGAGTCTCGCCAGTGGCAATATCGGAACGAGGTTGGTTCGTTCATGGAACCTAACATGGTGCGCCGCTTGCGTGATTTTGGGTTCAGCTCTGCCCTGATTCAGAAAAATTCCGACTTCCAACGCCGACCTGGATCTTACCTGTTAAAAATGACCATCACCAGCTACAATCCTGGCAGTACTGCCGCCCGCATCCTTGTGGGGTTCGGGGCGGGAGCATGTTCCTTGGACTGCCATTATGAACTCGTTGATTCCAATGGCAAGACAGTCAAAAGCTGGGACGACGGCGTTGGAACCTCCCAGAACTGGCAGCGGTTGCCGATCACTCTCAACAAGCGGAATGCGGCCAAGGTTCAAGACTACTGCATGGGTTCCAAGCCATAGCGTTCTCTTTTACGAGCAGGCTTATATATTCCAAAGCCACCTGCTTTTGGCTATTTGAAAGTGGCTCAGTAGAAACATAGGATAGCATTTCCAGTAATCCATATATTAGGACGAGTTCCAAGCAAGCCAAAAGGAAGCACGCTGCCGATTAATGGAATAATAATTTTTTTATAATGCTATGTTACGTTGAAATATCACACACTACTATAACCTTCAAGTTAAATAATTAGCAGTCTTATCAGCATCTTTGATACAATAAAAAGATGACTAAAACTATTTACATTTTGACACTGACAGCTCTATTTACAGGTTGGATTACTGCTAAGAAGTTTCGTATATTGAAGTAAAAGAATTTGGGGAAAGTTAATTTTGTACTTTGGGCCAAGATTAGTCAGCGTATATCAAACGGTTATATTCAGGCTTTAAAAAGAGCTTTATATAAATAAATATATCTTGCTTTTAGCAAAAAAACTGCTAATATCTCAAAATTCAACAAGGTTCTGATTGTCTGGCAAAGCGTTTTTTACTGAAGGAACATGTTATTTCCACGTGTTACATCCTCCAGTTTAAAATTTTGAAAATTTTAATTTAACAAAGAAAAAAGGGAGGATGTTATTATGGTAAATGGAACCGTCAAGTGGTTTAACGATAAAAAGGGTTTCGGCTTTATTGAACAGGAAGATGGACCCGATGTTTTTGTTCACCATTCAGCAATCAACGCAACCGGTTTTAAAAGCCTTAGAGAAGGTGACAAGGTTTCTTTTGAAATAGAACAGGGTCAAAAAGGACCATCAGCAGTAAACGTTACTGTGAGATAATTTTTTTTCTATAATAAGGGCATTCCATTGTAAACTATGGGATGCCCTTTATTTTTCAGGGTTTCACATACAGACAAACTAAGAGAGCCACTTTCAAAACGTTTCAGTTTGGTCAAGCTCAAGGCGGGCGAATATTTCAACCACAGGAATACATTGAGTATTTCGAGGATAGCGCTAAAGCTTCACTTCGTGCGAAATTTAAGCCCAACGCTTAAGATCGGCCAAAATGGGGCGTTTTGAAACTGGCTCAAGAGTTTTTTATGGCTCGTATTTGCCATGCCCTTGATGTTAATTCTAGAGTGTTTATGCAAAGGTCTTAAATAAGATCTCACTAATTAACTTACAACAAAAAGTTATACCCAAAGGGATGAGCTGGTCTTGTTTAGACCCTTTTTACTGAATTCATTGAGAAAGGATAATCAAATGAATATTTATATCGGGAATTTAGCTCCTGCAACCACAGAAGAAGCCTTGAAAACATTATTTATCGAATTCGGAGAAGTTGAAACCATCAAGTTGATAAAAGACAAATTTACAGGAAAAGCAAAAGGATTCGCGTTTATTGAAATGCCAAGTAATTCAGAAGCGGATCAAGCTATCAAGGCACTAAACGGAAAACGCATAGATGGCAACAATATCAAAGTGAATCCGGCCGATCCTGGCGGTAAAAAACAACAGAAAAAATCATTTAAAAGAAGAAGTTATTGAAATATGAATAGCTATGGCAATTGTCATAAATTAAGTTCCGTTTGGTTATGAGTGCGTATGCAAATCATAACCAAACAATTTTATTTACAGAACTATTATAGGATATGCATATCGGAGCATGTCGATAAGGTGATGATAATAGTATCATTTAAAAAATCTTATTGATTTTCTTCTGCTCCTTTTTCACTTTGCTTTACCGGTAATCATTTTTCTTTTTGTTTCAAAAGCCTGATAATTTCATCTTCACCTAATGGTTCCAAGTGTTTGATTCTTAAGCTTTCAGACCATTGCTTTGCAAAATCTTTTTGCAGGTACAAGTTTATGCACATTGTTATTAACATTGTGACCAGCGCACCCAAGCTTGCCAATGTCATATCCTTATGAGCATCCCATATGTCACCCTGTGTGCCTATTTCATGCAAGATAAGAAAAAAGAAAATCAATGTATATGAAATACGAGATAGAGGCAGTCGTTTGTAAGACATGCCCAAAAAAACAACAAAAGCAAAAACCAAAGCATTTTCCATTGCCCAGTCTTTGCGGTCATAAGGTTCAATAGAAAGAAATACCAATTCATAAGACTGCGCTCCTTTTTTCTTACTATCATGGTTTTTCTTTGTCTACAATCAATAAGTCAGGTGAAAGCAGGCTGCCATAACTTAGGATTCTTTTTTCAGATTGTTGAATGTACCCTATCGTAAAAATACTATCGTAAAAATATTCCGATTGACATTCATTATAATAATTAGTTTATGGTTGCATATGATAATTGCAAAATATCTAATTTAATATTTCAAAGATATACCTCTATAAATATAATAATCAGGAGGAAATTATGAACAAATCAACTCCGAGTGTTTTAGTAGTAGGAGGAGGTGTTGCAGGAATGGCTGCCGCTAAAACACTTGATGATTTTGGTATCTCAGTTCATCTTGTGGAAAAACGCGCATATCTGGGTGGCAAGGCATTTGACTGGGCATGCATGGCAACTAATGAATGTCAGAACTGCGGCGCCTGCCTTAGTGCAGAACTGACTGATAAGATAGATAACCTGAAAAACACAACAATACATCTGAAAAGCAGTATAGCCGGAATCAAAAAAAACATTGAAGGATTTGAAACAGCGCTAAATAATGAATCATCCGATACTATCTCAACCAATGCTGTTTTGCTGGCTACCGGCATGACCCCTTTTGATGCATCAAAACTACCTGATTTGGGATACGGGGTTTATGATCAGGTAATTACTACTGCCGATCTTAATAATTTATTAAAACAGGAACGGTTAAAAGAAATTCTACCGGATAACCCATCCCCTGCAATTGCTTTTATTCAGTGCGTTGGTTCCAGAAACCGTGAGCAAGGCAGAGATTATTGCTCTCAGGTATGCTGTAAAACAGCTATGCGTCAGGCAAATAAAATCCTTAATGACATACCCGAAGCCCAAATAACAGTATTTAACATTGACCTTCAGGTTATAGGTAAAGAGTTTCGAACCCAGGCAGCTTATATTAAATCACATATAAATCTGATTCAGGGAGTTCCCGGGAAAATTTTATCCGATCATGAAAAAGAAAAATTGACTGTTATTCATGAACACCCGGAAACAGGCGCAAGAACCGCCCGTCATTTTGATCTGATTGTACTTGCAGTTGGTATTGGGCCATGTATGGAAATAGATGATATTGCACAGCAGCTGGATGTAAAACCGGATCAATGGGGATTTGTGGACAGTGACGCTTTGCCACCCGGTATTTATGCCGCAGGTGTGGTACAAGGTCCCACAGACATACTTTCCGCAAAAGATCAGGGTATCATTGCAGCCAATAAAATCATACAGGATTTAAACATATCACCGGAAACAGAGAAAAAGGCCAGTATCGTAGTACTTGGCGAATCAAAAGATTCCGGGACTATATGTCAGTCTCTGGCAAAAGACGGATGGCAGGTATTGCAACTTAATACAGGTAATCAGCAATCACCTGAGATACCCGGCGTTAAATCTTTTACAGGCGTGAGCTTACGTTCAGTAAAAGGAACCGTTGGACAATATGAATTGTCATTTATTATCGATGAACATAAACATTGCGTAAAAGCAGCAGCTATTATTGTGGCAAGTGATACACAAATGGTTGCAGATACTGACATTGTTAATTCCGACAAAATTCAATCTTTGTCTCAGTTTATAAATATTATTGAAAATACACCTGCCAAAATGCCAAAAACCGTTGCATTCTGGCTTGACCGGCACGGACAGGAATGGAAAGATCAGGCACGGACTTGTCTCAATTTGGCAATAACACTTGCTGAAAAGGAAAGTACAGCTGTTATTATAATGGAAAAAATGCTGGTTCATGGACTGGAAGGAAACAAGCTTTACAATAATGCACGCAACAAAGGAGTAAGGTTTTTAAGAGTAAATGATCCGGCACAGGTTTCTATAGCTACTGACAACAGCAATGTTGTGCTTGAAATGAATGAAGCCACACTTCCCGGTATCCGACTAACTCTGGAATGTGACATGCTGGTAATACCGGAAATAATCGGCCTTCCGGTTGGAGCCTCAGAAATTGCCGGTATTTTACGTCAGCAATGTGATGTGGAAGGATTTCTCCAGTCTGCCAATGTGCGGCATCGCAATGTAGGAAGTCCGAGACGCGGTATATTTTTCATTGGTTCGTGTCATGATGAAACCGATAAAACGGATACAAAACGCGAGATCAAAGCAGTAAAGGCATCACTTGAAGCGCTTGTAAATCGTGATGTAAAAACAAAACTTTTACCAGCGATTAATGAAAACAAATGTGCCAGATGCCTGACCTGTTACCGGGTATGTCCCCATTCGGCAGTAATAATTAAAAACAATTACAGACCTGTGATTGTCCCGGATGCCTGCTTCGGCTGCGGAATATGCGTTTCGCATTGTCCGGCAGAAGCAATTGCTGTTGTTGGAGAATCCGATTTTGTTTCATTAGAAAAAACAGCTCCCGAAACTGTAATATTTGCCTGTGAACGCTCAGGGGAGCTTGCGCTTAAATCTGCAAAGAATATGGGGATATTTTCTGATGAAAACAGCAAAATCATACATGTTCCCTGTGCCGGCAGGATTGGTGAAGCAATGATGCTTCAACAGTTACTAAACGGCGCAAAAAGGGTAATTATTGCTGCATGTCATGAAGGAAACTGCCGTTCCTTAAAAGGGAACAAATTTGCTGCTGAAAAAGCCAATCTGATAGTAAAATATACAGGGCTGCCTGAAACAACAATCAGACATTTTAGTGTAGCAGCCAATGAGCCGGTAAAAATTGCCAGGATTATTTCTACATCGGTTTTGGATAAGGAGGTATCATGAACAACGCAAAGATATGTATTGACTCACCGTTTCTGAGCATACTTAATAAAAAAGATAAAGGCGATAATATAAACGAGTGCATGACATGCGGCATTTGTGTTTCACGCTGTAGCTGGTATGAAGGAGAAGGAGGGCCTGACCCGCGGCAAATGGTGCGCATGGCTCAGCTTGGCCTGGATGACTTGCTCGCACAAAGCCATATGATCTGGGACTGCATGCTTTGTAATCACTGCACAGTGGAATGCCCCATGGGAATAGTAATGGAAGAAGTTGCACGCAAAGCAAGATCACTGCCTCTTGCAATAGAGAAAATGCCTCCCGACATTAAACATGGAATCCAGACCCGCCTTGAGACAGGAGATGTAAATGGGTTTACCCGGGAGGATTTTGTTGAAACTATTGAATGGGTGAATGAAGAACTCGCTGATGAAATGGATGGTTCAAAAACAGCAATCCCTACTGAACAAAAAGGTGTGAAATATTTATATCTTCCTAATCCCCGCGAATTGGGGACCAATATCTTACATCTTCAGGCAATGGCAAGACTTTTTAATGCCTTCGGCGAAACATGGACCATGTCAAGTCGTCATACGGATGTTACCAACTGGGGATATTTTGCAGGTGATGAAAATATCGAAAAGAAGATGCTGCTTCAGATAATAGAAGCAGCCGAAGAACTCGAAATTGAAAATCTGGTGCTTTCTGAATGCGGACACGGTTTTCTTACATTGCGGAAACGGGCAGAAGAAGTGATCGGCAAAAAACCGAATTTTAAAGTCTTAAGCATTGTTGAAGTTACGCTTGATATGGTGGAAAAAGGTGTGATCAATCTAAACCCAAAAGCTTATCCTTATCCAATTGCCTATCATGATCCATGCAATCTTGGGCGAAAATCAGGTATTTTTGAAGCACCCAGGAAATTGCTTGCGCATATGTGCGAAGGAGTAGTCGAGCTTACACCTAATCGTATCGATGCTGTTTGCTGCGGAGGCGGTGGAGCCTTGCTTCAGGACAGCACCAGCACTAAACGAAGGATGATTTCAGGCAAAGCCAAGGCAGATCAGATCAAAACAACCGACGTAAAGCATTTGGCAACAGCATGTTTATCTTGTCACAGACAGTTAACTGAAATAGTAAAATATTATAAGCTGGATGTTAAGGTTGATACAGTGGCTGCTCTTGCGGCAGAGGCAATGGTAAAGAAATAAGAAATTAACGGAGCCAGTTTCAAAACGCCCCATTTTGGCCGATCTTAAGCGTTGGGCTTAAATTTCAATCCTCGAAATACTAAATGTATTCCTGTGGTTGAAATTTTCTCCCGCCTTGAGCTTGACCAAACTGAAACGTTTTGAAAGTGGCTCAACTGGCTTTATTTAAGCCCGTTAATTTATATATCACCTATCATTTTATCAATTTCTTCTTTTATAAATTGTGCTAATTCTTCAGCCTCTTTCGTGCTTATACTTGAAATATCGCATGAAAGTCTGTCAAGTTTTTCTTCTTCAATTTCCGTTATTTTGTTAATCAGAAATGTGTCAGCTTCCCCATCATCAAGCAACAAACCACAGGCTCCGACTGCACCAACAAATTCATCTTTTACAAATATAGGATAAATAATCTTGACAAGTCCTGCGTCACATTCTTCGATAACTTCTTTTTTTGTTTGCTTTGCCAAAGCTGCAAGGTTCATATGAGCCACAGCGCATATGAAACTTTGCCCCTTATCAGTTGCCTTAATTTCAGGGCAAAGTTTGTTCGGCCATTTTTGAAAATCACTTATTCGTATTCCTTTAATATCAAACACATTAGCACAAAGACCTGATTTTATGTTTATTTGTTTTTCCAGTTCAATCCATTTTTCAATAGGCGCTATATCGGTAAGTTCCATTTTTATTTATCACCATGTTTTTTCTGCTATACCATCAAATTAAACAGTATTTAACCAGCAATCTTTTTCAATACTTCTTTCAGCTCTGTAACGGCATCCGCTGATTTTTTAAGTGCTGCTTTTTCTTCATCAGTCATTTTAATTTGTATGATTTCTTCTATACCTTTTGAACCTAATTTTACAGGAACACCTATAAATAAGCCATTTATCCCATACTCACCTTCAAGGTATGCTGCACAAGGAAGTATTTTTTTCTTGTCTTTCAAAATAGATTCCGCCATCTCTACAGCGGCAGAGGCAGGAGCATAGTAGGCGCTTCCGGTTTTTAAAAGAGAAACAATTTCAGCTCCTCCGTTTGCAGTTCTCTTAACCAATTCATCTATACGTTCTTTAGAAATCAATTCAGTTATTGGAATACCGGCTACAGTTGAATATCTTGGAAGAGGAACCATAGTATCCCCATGTCCTCCAAGAACAAAAGCATGAGTATTTTCAACCGAAACATTAAGTTCCATTGCTATAAAAGCTCTGAAACGTGCCGAATCAAGCACACCGGCCATACCTATTATTCTGTTTTTAGGAAAGCCGCTTGCTTCATAAGCAACATGGCACATTGCATCAAGAGGATTGCTTACAATAATAATTATCGTATCAGGCGAATATTTTACGACCTCTTTAACTACATTTTTAACTATACCTGCGTTTGTACTGATAAGATCATCCCGACTCATACCCGGTTTTCTTGGTATTCCTGCAGTAATGATAACAATATCCGATCCGGCTGAAGCCTCATAACTGTTAGCTCCTGTTATATGTGAATCGTGCTTTTCTATAGGAGCTGCCTCCATTAGATCAAGTGATTTACCCTGAGGTACACCCTCAACAATATCAATCAATACAACATCACATAATTCTTTTTCTGCAAGACGTTGAGCAGCAGTGGCTCCAACATTTCCGGCTCCGATTACAGTTACTTTTTTATCCATAATGACTCCTTAAACCAATTAATAGTTATATTTTATGATGGTTCGCAATAAGTTTTTTAAAAAGGCCGAGGAAAGATAAGCTCGGTCCTCGGGTGAAGTTTGAAATATCTGATACGATGAATTTCAGGTAATAACAATTTTAATTATTGTCAATATGTTTTATGTTGAAAAAATATTACTGAAACAATAAAGCCAATTTATAAGAAGTAAATTTGTTATAATAATCATATTCTTTCTAATATTTTCTGAAGTGTTGACATTTTGTATTAAAATAAGGTATTAAATTAAAATTACTAAAGAGCATGCTAATTTAAATTTTTACTTATTAATAATTTAGCGAGTTGATCATTTATGGGTATCAAGGAACAAATTAAATCTGTTTTGCAGGAAGCGGAAATATACAAAAGTCAGGGTTTATTGAACGAAGCCATGGCAACCTATAAAAATGCTAAAGAACTTATTAAAAAAAACATAAAGCCTGAAAACAGCCGGCAATTGCTTGAAGGTATTAATAATACAATGGAGTCGTTAAAGCAGATTATATCTAAATATAATGATTTAAAAATACCTGAACTTTCTGATGATACACAAAATTTGATCAAAGAAAAATTTGCTTTTTCAAACGATAAAGAATCAGCAACCCTTGAAGGAGCAATAATACTTACTAAATTCGGCCAATTTGAGAGAGCTATAAAAGAATTTAATGAATTATTAAAAACAGACTCTTTACGGCTTGTGGCCGCCAAAAATATTTTAAGATGCTATTTCGCATCTTCCGGAGCAGATAATGCTCTTTCTCAATATAGAGAATGGTTGAAGCTCGGTATCTTTTCCTCAGGGCAAGAAGAAAAAATAAAGTTTTTTTTAGAAAACCTTTTAAAAGAAAAAGGAATTGAAAATAAAATTCTTGCGGAAGAAGTGAAGGAAAATGTAGATGTACAAAATATAATCACTGAAAAAGCTGATGAGCAAAAACATTCAACAAAACCTTTGTTGGATATCCCAGAGTTAAACGATGATGAAGAAGAATTTTTAGATATAAATTCTGTTGGAATTACATTGGATAAAGGCCCGGAAATTCTTCTTGATGTTGCGTTTCAATCAGAGAATGTGGTTAGCCTTATTGTTTCTGGCAGGGAAAAACTATTTATAGATAAATTTAAAACAGGTTTAAAATTAAATAATATTCAATTTTATTCACCAATTGCCATCTTGAACGGCTCGGGTGTTATACTTGCTTTTTCAAAGATCGACTCTGGCCCTAAAAAGGGAAATTACAGCCTTGATCTAAAAATGTTTACTGACTAGCATTTTACTTATCACTATGTTCGGAGTTATGTTAGATGGCGGTTTTTAACCTAAAAAGTCGCGAGATTGAATGTAAAATTGTATTTTACGGCCCGGGAAGATCCGGTAAGACCACCAATCTCGAATATATTTTCAAAACTTATAAAAAACAGGTTTCCGACCAAATGGTCACGATCAATACCGAGGGGGACAGAACCCTCTTTTTTGATTTCCTTCCCATGGGGCTTGGTAAAATCAAAGGGTGCGACGTTAAAGTACAACTGTATACCGTTCCAGGACAGGTTCAATACAGTTCTACCAGAAAACTGGTTTTAAAGGGTGCGGACGGAATTGTATTTGTAGCCGATTCTTTTGCTATCAGACGCGAAAAAAATATGCTTTCGCTTAAAGATCTTGATCAGAACCTGAAAGAATGCGGGCTCAATATTTTTAAAATTCCTCTCATACTTCAATACAATAAAAGAGATATAGCCAATATTCCCGGTAACACTATACCGATAATGTCTATAGAAAAACTGCAAAATGATCTTAACAAACAACTCAAAGTTCCGCACTTCCCGGCAAGTGCTTTGTCGGGTCAGGGTGTAGGAGCAACATTAAAAGAGTGTTTAAAACTGACTCTGGTTCATTTGCAAAAGGAATTTAACTGGGCTCAATAGATAAATGAGTAATATATCACTTTCCGGAAATTTAAATTTTCTTAATCTTGGAGAATTATTCCAGATTTTTGGCACAAACTCAAGCACAGGTGTTTTAAAGATTAAGAGTAAATATTCTTCCGATCCGGGATTAATGTATTTTGTAAAAGGAAATATTGTTGATGCTTCTGCAGGAACAAAAAGGGGCGTTGATGCCGCATATGCTCTTTTTGGATGGATTGACGGTGACTATGAATTTTACCAGGAAGAAGTAAATTTAAAAAATGTCGTACAAAAAAGCAGAATGGAAATTACCTTAGATGCTTTAAGACTGCTTGATGACGGCCAGATAGAAAAACTTGGTCCTGTTTCTTTCGAAAAAAAACCTTCAGGAAGCTCTGATAAACAATCTGCCATTCCCGTTATCAGAGGCCCACTCGTTGATTATGCCTATGTTGTTGACGAAGAAGAACATTTTGATGGCAACAAAATAGTTGAAGAAGGCAAATACGGCAACTGGATGTGGACAGTATTGGAAGGAACAGTTGAAATCATTAAAGAAACTGATAAAGGTACCGTAAAGATTTTAAGACTTAGCGATGGATCATTTATCGGTAGCATTTCAGCGGTTATGCCTGGGGATAGGGTAAGAAATGCTTCAGCAAAAGCTGTTGGAACAGTGCAACTCGGCCTGCTGGATTCGCAAAGGCTTTACGGTGAGTTTACCAAATTATCTTCCGAAATGAAAGAGATAATAAAAAGTCTTGACAATAGATTGCAAACACAAACAACAATGATGATTGATACCTATTTAAATAAAATAAATGTAAAAGATATTTTGCAAAATAAGAAAATACTAATCGAACAGGGCTCACCCAATAATAAATGTTATAAAATAACAGAAGGGGAGGTTTTGATAGTCCGTAACACAAAAAACGGCTATCTCCCAATAGTAAATCTTAGTGCCGGAGATTATATAGGGCAAATTCCCTTCATTAATATTGGTCAGGAACCGCATTCAGCATCGGTTTTAGGCTCAACAAACATCAAAGCTACCGCCATTGAAACAGGAAATATTCAAAAAGAATACGATAATCTTTCGTTAACCTTTAAAAATATCCTGGAAAATATCGGATCATGTATCTCTGCTACAACAATGGTTGCAAGTGAACTGCATAGAAAATCATCATCATCATAAATGTATGTTATATTCATAAATCGTAGTGCATTATATCCCAAAGGCAAATACCATGACAGAAAACAAGAGAAAACACTCAAGATTTAATTCGCTTAACTTATTGCATATAGAAGTTTATGAAAATGATTTACTAGTGAAACAAGGGACAGGCAGAACTATTAATGTTTCGGAATCAGGAATTCTTCTCGAAACACATTTTTTGATTAATAACGAAAGCACTGTTTTGGTGTCTATTGCTCTGAAAGAATCTTTGGTGGAAATTAAAGGCATAGTAATTCATACAATACAAGACAGCAAAGACAAATATAAAATAGGTATTAAATTTAATCCGATCACTAAACCTAACCTTGAGATTTTAAAAGTATATATTGATAATTTTACAACAGAAAAGAATGAAAAGGAAATTTAAATGACGCAAGCAATTTGTGAAACTGATTTTAAAGATATTAAACTTATTAAAAGAGGAAAAGTAAGAGATATTTATGATCTTGATGATAAACTTTTAATGGTTGCAACAGACAGAATTTCTGCTTTTGATGTAGTAATGCCCGACCCTATACCGGATAAAGGAAAAATTCTTTCGAAAATATCCTTGTTCTGGTTTGATATGATGAAATCCGTAATTAAAAATCATGTTATTTCAGGAAATGTTAATGATTATCCTTCAAAATGCAGGCAATATGCTGACATCTTAAATCAAAGAAGCATGCTTGTAATAAAAACAAATCCACTTCCTATTGAATGTGTTGTAAGAGGATATTTATCAGGATCAGGATGGAATTCTTATAAAGAAAGTGGAGAAATTTGCGGTATAAAACTTCCAAAAGGTTTGAAAGAATCCGATAAGCTGCCTGAACCAATTTTTACTCCTTCAACAAAAGAAGAAGTAGGCTTTCATGATATAAATATAGATTTTGATGAAACTGTCAAAAGAATAGGAAAAGATCTGGCTGAAACTATAAAAAA
This sequence comes from Pseudomonadota bacterium, assembly GCA_018817425.1. NCBI lineage: Bacteria > Pseudomonadati > Pseudomonadota > Pseudomonadota bacterium. The sequence continues at coordinate 20,986 of JAHITX010000040.1, read as the reverse complement.
ATTAAGTATTGAAATATATAATAAAGGGGCGCAATTCGCACTCCAAAAAGGTATTATAATTGCTGATACAAAATTTGAATTCGGACTTCTTGAAAATGAAATTATTATAATAGATGAAATCCTTACTCCGGATTCATCAAGATTCTGGCCGGAAAATTCTTATAAACCGGGAGGGCCTCAATCAAGTTTTGATAAACAATATTTGAGAGATTATCTATCTTCGATCAAGTGGGATAAGAATCCACCTGCGCCTTCTCTTCCAAAAAATGTTATTGATGACACCCGCAGCAAATACATGGAAGCATTAAAGCGTCTTAGCGGCACTGAATTATGATATGGAAAGAAGAACTTGTCTTTTTATCTTCGATTTTATTAGAAGATGACACTTTTAGAATAACAACAGAAGAAAACATAGATACCCTTGCCCGTTCAATTAATAACAACGGGCTTATCAACCCGCCAATACTGCTTATAAATAATTCCGGATATTCCATTATAAGCGGTTTCAGGCGAATTAAGGCAATACAAAGTCTCGGAAAGTCAGATTTAGTTGCGAGAGTGCTTTGCAAAAACGATAGTTCTCTTGAATATGTCAAGATCGCTATAAGTGATAATTCATTTCAAAGGCAATTAAATTTAATTGAAATATCGAAATGCTATAAAATGGTTTCAAGCTATTTTGAAGAAAAAGCTTTGCCTGAAGCCGCTTTTTCACTTGGCCTTCCCGACAATCCTGTTTTGATTAAAAAAATTATAAAGCTTTGCGATTTGCCGGTTATAATACAAAAATATATTCTTTCTGATACACTTTCTCTGGCAATGGCTCTTGAACTCACAAAACCGGAATATAATCAAACAGGAACCGATATTGCCATTATTTTCGATAAATTAAAGCTTAGCCTTAATAAGCAAAGAGAGTTTCTTACGCTTTGTTATGAAATCGCCGTAAATGAAAATATCACTATTGCAGATTTGTTAAAAGAAGATAATTTAAGTAATATTTTAAACGATAAAAATATTGATAGAAATCAAAAAACACGTTTAATTAGAAATCACCTTAAAAAAAGACGTTTCCCAACTCTTATACAGTTTGAAACTGAATTTGAAAATAATTTAAAAAAACTTAATCTTATTGAAGGAATCAAGCTGATACCACCTCCTAATTTCGAAGGCAGTTCTTTTCATATAAACATGGAGTTTAAAAAAATCACAGACCTGAATGAACAAACTAAATATCTTAACAAACTGATAGAAAATCCGGTATTACGTAAAATACTTTCAAAAGAAATTTAAAAGGGTATATACATGTTAAGTATCGAAGAGATTAGAAATGATCAGGATCTGTTAGACAACATCGACTGGGAAATGACTCCTGAAGAAGCCGTCAGGCTTTATCTGGAATGGGGCAATAACTGGACACGGGGTAATTATGTAATCCGGGGAAAAGAGGATGTTTCATTCTATTTTGTAGTAAATACCTGGGGAAAAGAGCCGGTGGTATATCTCATACGCAGAAATTCGGATGAAGCAACAGAACTTGCCAAAATAAAATTGCCGAATAAAGTTAAAGAACTCTTCTTAGACTCTATAGGAAATAATAAGGGTGTTTATTCAATTGAAGGCGATGTAAAAGAATGGTTACAAAAAGAACTTCTTGGCAATTGATTTATATAGTACTTTTCATAAATTAATTGCCGTTTGGTTGAAAAGCACATGTGAATCATACTTTATTTGTTTTTTTCTCTTTTTCTTTCTGCAAGCCGCATTTCTCTTCTGGACGCAGCCTCCCTGTTTCTCCGGGTTTCTTCTTCGTTTTCAAGAATAAGCGGAGGAACGTAGGCAGGATTTCCTTTCTGATCTAAAGCAACATACGTGAGATAAGCCAGTGCCGTTGTCCTGGTTTCACCGGTAATATAATTTTGGGCTTCCACCTTTACACCTATTTCCATAGAAGTTTTGCCTACCATATTAACACTGGCTTTCAAGATTAATAAATCTCCTATATATACCGGGCTGATAAAATCCAGACGGTCAATTGAAGCTGTAACAACATTGCATTGCGCATGCCTGGTAGCAACAATTCCTGCGGTGGAATCAATATGCTTCATTACTACCCCGCCATGCACATTTCCGGCAAAGTTAGCATCAAGATGTGTCATTTGCTGAATAGTTGTAACCTGGCTGTCTTTTATCTTTTTTCCTTCCAAAATAGCTCCTTTATATAAGCATAAAGTAATTGTGGCGTAAATATTTAGGATACTCATTTACCTTAACATGTTAAATTTAGCAATAAATATAATTATTTTCCAAAATCTTTTTCTTGCGATATTTAAAATAAATGTTAACGTTAATAATTAAGTATGCTCAACTTAAGCTAAAGTTGATTTTTTATTGAAAGCATTGGGAAACGCGTAAATTTATATAGTTCAATCGTAAAAACTACCAGTATAACCTATTGAATATTTAATGTTTTATAATTCAAAACGATAGGAGGGCGTATACTAATGTCCCAAACGCTACCATCAAATGACATCTCCATAGTCCTCGGTGGAGAAGCCGGCCAGGGTATTCAGACAATTGAGCAGCTTTTAACAAAAATTCTCAAACAAAATAATCTTTATGTTTTTGCCACAAAAGAATACATGTCAAGAGTCCGCGGCGGAACAAATACTACCAGTATTCGTGTAGGCTCACATCCTCTACAGGCTCCTATTGACAGGATCGATCTTATTATACCTTTAGATAAACAAGTGCTTCATAGAGTCCAAAAACGTATCACGGAAAATACAATTATTGTCGGAGACAATGAGGTGCTGGAAAGTAATTTGAAAATCATTGATATACCTTTAAGCAAACTCTCAAAAGAGCTTGGCAGCAAAATTTATTCAAACAGCATCGTACTTGGTATTATACTTTCTTTGCTGAAAACAGACTATCAGATTTTGGAAAACCACTTAAGAAAGTATTTTGAAAAAAAAGGCGATAAAGTCGTTGAACTTAATATCCGGGCTGCCAATCTTGGTTTTGAGCATGGCAGAAAACTGCGGGAAAACAATACGGTTTTGCTTCCTGAATTATCAATATCAGATATTCAAACCGATATAATGATAAACGGTTCCGAGGCAATCGCCATGGGAGCAATCGCGGGCGGATGCCGCTGCATTACTTCTTATCCAATGACTCCAGGAACAGGGGTAATCACTTTCATGGCTAAAGTTGCCCATGATTTTGAATTAATAGTTGAACAAGCCGAAGATGAAATTGCAGCCATTAATATGGCAATCGGAGCATGGTATGCCGGTGCAAGGACTATGGTTACAACATCCGGAGGCGGTTTTGCATTAATGGCTGAAGGCTTGAGTTTAGCAGGTATGCTTGAAATGCCGGTTGTTATTCACCTTGCCCAGCGGCCAGGTCCAGCTACAGGACTGCCTACACGTACCGAACAAGGAGATCTTGAGCTTGCGCTTTATGCCGGACATGGAGAATTTCCAAGAATTATTCTTGCTCCGGGATCTTTAAAAAATGCTTTTTATATTACCCAAAAAGCTTTTAACCTTGCCGACAAATTTCAGGTTCCTGTTATTATTCTAACTGATCAATATCTTGTAGATACTTATTACAACATACCACCCTTTGATTTAAATCAGCTTAAAATAGAAAACCATATTATTGAAACAGATGAAAATTATCTTCGATATAAGATTACAGATGACGGCATTTCACCACGCGGCATACCGGGTAAAGGCAAAGGACTTATAGGGGTAGATAGCGATGAACATGACGAGGCCGGGCACATAACCGAAGATCCGGAGTTAAGGGTAAAAATGGTAGATAAGCGTCTTGCAAAACTCTCGCTTATCAAGGAATCTGTCATTCCTGCTCAAATATATGGACCTTCAAATTCCCGGAAAATTATTATCAGCTGGGGTTCTACAAACCGTATAGTAAGAGAAGCCGTGGTGTGCCTTGGCAAAAAAGATATTGCCCATATCGCACTCCAACAAGTTTATCCATTGCCTGAAAATCTGCATCAAGTTCTTTTAACCGCCAAAAATACGATTATTGTTGAAAACAATGCCACATCACAACTTGGAAAACTGATTTTACGTGAAACAGGAGTTAAGATAAATCATAAGATTTTAAAATATAACGGGTTGCCGTTTACTGTTGAAGAACTCACAGAGAAAATATCCGAAATAATTTCTTGAGAAAGGATAAGAAATGAACTTTGATATAGAAAAAACAGATATCGCATGGTGCCCCGGCTGCGGTAATTTTGGGATACTTAATGCCTTAAAAAGCACTCTTAACGAATTGGATATAAATCCTCAAAACCTGGTTCTGGTATCAGGCATTGGGCAAGCAGCAAAAACCCCACATTATCTTCGTACAAACTTCTTTAACGGTCTTCATGGAAGGGCTTTACCACCGGCAACGATGATTAAAGCGGCAAATCCCGACCTGCACGTCATTATTACAAGTGGCGATGGTGATATGTACGGTGAGGGCGGTAATCATTTTATACATGCTATACGCAGAAATCCCGATATTACTATAATCGTACACAACAATATGGTTTACGGCCTCACAAAAGGCCAGGCTTCGCCTACCAGCCAACTCGGGTTTGTGACTCCCTTACAGGTTGACGGTGTGTTTGAGGAACCTTTCAATCCATTGGCTGTTGCTGTATCCCTGAATGCTTCTTTTGTTGCCAGGACATCTATTCACAATCAGGATTTAAGCAAAAATATTTTTAAACAGGCAATACAGCATAAAGGTTTTGCCCTTGTAGACACCTTTACCCCCTGTGTATCCTTTAACAAGATTAATACATGGAAATGGTATGAAGAAAACACATATGTTATAGACGATAGCTACGATCCGACAAACAGGGATTCCGCTTTCAGCAAAGCATGTGAATCATCTCCATGGCCACTTGGAATTATTTATAAAAGTAAGGCAAAACCAAGTTTTGAAGAAAATCTTTATGCTTACAAAAATAATAATAAGCCTGTCATCAACCGGGAAGTACAGTGGGATAAGTTAAAAGCATTAATTGAAAGCAAAAGCATGTAAATTGAAACATCAATGCATTAACGCAAATGTTTCAGATAATAAGTAGCCATACTTAGATATATGAGAAGTCCGAAAACATCATTTGATGTTGTTATAAAAGGACCGGTTGCAATGGCCGGATCGATTTTTAATTTGTTCAGTGCATAAGGTATAACTGCACCAAATAAAGTAGAATTTACAATTACAAACAGCATGGAAATGCCTATAATAGCTCCAAGAAATAGAGGCTTTTCTATATTAGGCCATACCTGAATCACAAGCACCAGTAAGGTTCCGATAGATAAACCATTTAATAATGCAACACGAAATTCCCGAAAAAAGTTAGATCGCAAGCTGGTGCCGCTTTCACCTAAAGCCATGCTACGCACTACTGTAGTACTTGATTGAATTCCGGCATTACCGCCCATTGCCATAATTACGGGAATAAAAAAGGTAAGTGCGGCGATTTCCATAAGTGAAACCTCAAAACGGCTAAGAACCATAGCAGCCATTAATTCTCCGACAAAAGCAACAATGAGCCATGGCAATCTGTTTTTTGTAATACGAAAAGTTGATGTTTCCTGCGAAAATTCCTGGTATGTAATACCGGCCATATGGTGGATATCTTCATCTGCTTCTTCATGAAGTACATCTACAATATCATCAACTGTAATACGGCCAATAAGCCTCTTATGCTTGTCAATAACAGGAATAGCAGATAAATTATATTTTCTTACTACATTTGCAACTTCCTGCTGATCCATATCAACACCTACGGAAATGACGTCGGTGTGCATTATGTCCTTGATAACGCGCTTTGGATTCCTAAGAAACAAACTCTTCATAGGAACTACACCGACTAAGCGGTTTGCTCTGTCCACAGCATAGATGTAAAATATTTCATCAACCTCTTCAGCACGGGTCCGGATCTCGCTAATGGCATCATCAACTATCTGATCTTCATAAACGGCAATATACTCGAGCGCCATGATACCACCGGCGCTGTCTTCATCATGTACCAACAGTTTTTCGACTTCAGCCCTATCTTGCGGTTCAATATTGGCAAGTACTTGTTCTTGAACCTTTTCGGGAAGTTCAGCTACAATATCTGCGGCATCGTCGGAATCCATTTCATCGACAATTTCCGACAATCTTTCTGTTTTCAGATCACTGACTATATCAAGACGTGTTACCTCATCAAGCTCGGTTACAACATATGAAGCAGTCTCAGCATTCATCAGGCTAAAAAGATAATCACGTTTATCATTATCCAATGCCTGTAAAATTTCAGCTAAGTCAGCAGGATGCGTGTTTTCAACAAGTTCTTGAAGCGATTGCACATTGTTTTCTTCGATAAAATGAAGAATGTTTTCTATTATTTTTTTTCTGTCTATTGTTTCCATAATCACTTAAAGACCAAAGCTTCATGATATAAAATAAAACGTAACGGATAAAGATAAACGATTTTGCAAATATATCATTAAGCACAAACATAACAACTACAATTTTGCACTATGTGCCGATTAAAATCTGATATATTTGAGATTCTTAATAATTTTTGATCAATATTAACCAAATATAATGTGAAAATTATATTTTAGGTTTAAATGGAGGTCCTTTTTCACTACCAAATAAAATACGGCCAAGCTCCCGGTGAGTAAAATAAGGATCATCGTTTCTTAAATAAGGCAGGAGAATTCTTTTTTGTCGAAGCAAATCTCTTGATAACTCGGCAGAAATTTCATCCGGTTCATACATTTTAGCCTGAGCTATAACCTGTCCAAAAGGATTAAGTATTTCGCTTCCACCCCAGAATCTGTAAGGTTCAGGATTATCGTCCAATAATTCATCAGTGTAATTAATATCTCTTTTTTCTATAAGACCTTCTTCTCCGACCCGGTTTGCGCATATATTATAAATACCGAAAACGCGGGAATAAAATCTATTTATAATCGACCAAGTTTCAATATTGCTAAAAGCTGTCCCCATTGAACCCTGAGAAGAATTGAATATTGTAATAAAAATATCGGCTTTTTGTGTCACGCCAAGATATGGCAGGGAAGGATGCCAGAGGTCATTGCATATAAAGACAGCAATAGTAAAATCATGTAGTTTAAAAACCGGAATATGCTTTCCGGATGAAAAAAATTTTCTTTCTTCAAAAACGCCATAGTTGGGAAGATTCAGCTTTCTTACGGCAAAAGCTATTTCTCCGTCTATAGCCACCAGAGCTGAATTATAAAAATTCATAGAAGGCGATTCCTCAATAAAACCAATGACTGCAGCCGTACCTTTTGTGGCAGAGGCTAATTTCGTGATTTCTTTGGAATCAAGCCTAAGTGCTACTTTATGATGTCGTTTACCAACAAAATATCCTGTTAACGCAAGTTCCGGAAATACCATAAGCTGGGCTCCTTGTTCTTTGCCCTGATGAATTTTGCCGATAATGTCTTTCAGGTTAGACTTTAGATCCAGAAGTACGGGACTTGTCTGATAAACAGTTACATTCATTTGTTTCATCCCTTTTTTAGTTTAAAAAGCATCTTCCTGTATTTGTAAGGGTATTTTCATCTCTCATATAATTGGCATTGATTCCGTTTCTGATAATTGTATTAAGACCTTCTTCATCATAAGGTTCCAGTTCATAATCAGGGGACTGCTTTGCAGTTGTTTCGCGACATAAATCAATATGTCTTTCTAACTTAGGTATTGAAAATGAGATCAATTCCTTTAAAAATCCAAAGGAATGTCGCATCTGATGAAAGCCGTATTTTTTCATCATTGCAAAACCGTTGATGGCATCTTCTTCCGCCCTTTTGCCCGGTTTATCCTCATTGGTAGTGCAGGCAGTCTGGATAGATGGAATATCAAGCATCTTGTTTACTTTTTCTATCAGCAGATTTGCTACATTATGTGATATAAGACCCAGATCAACCGCATAATTTTTTCGGATATTGGCTATGGATGGCAGACCCGCATGGACAACCATCAGGCCTGGGTTTGCCAGCTGGGTTAATGTAATTCCAAACAGCGCCTCGGCATGAGTAAGTGTCAAAAGTCCCGACATGGAATAAGGACCGGACAGGCCCGCCATAGGCATGGTCGATACATAAATCGGAATACCGCTTTTAACACATGAAAGAAAAGGATCTACCATACTCTCAATAATATTTAATGGGCTGTTTATAATGGAAAACTGCACTGTGATCAATCCTCTTGTATCATGGATTTCTTTGGCACGGGCTATACCTTCATCGGTTAAGGCAGCCACATATATGGGTTTGCGGCAATGCTCAATTATTGTATCCATCACTTTTACTTCCTGCTTAACGATAAGCACACCTCTTGCCATAAAATCAACCACATCAGCTTTATCAACAAGCTGGGCTATCTTTACCAGATGTTCAATTTTTGGTTCAATCAACTCTCCACTGTTATCATCATAAACAAAAGGGGCTGTTCCTCCAACACCGAAAGAATTTTCCGGAATCCAGTACTGATCCCGTTTAGGAGCAGTATTTAAAGCCTGTTCTACCAGAGGCGAGAGAATATGGATTGTCCCGGAAGATTCATCATAGGCAGCAAGGCCGGTTTCCTCAAATAGCTGCCTTATTTTAATAGATTCACATTTAACGCCGACTTCTTCCAAAACACGAAGAGCGTCATTATGTATTCTTTCCAGATATGCTTGCTGAATTAATTCCATTTTATTATGATATCCTGCTGTTTATTGTATATTGATTCTTAACCCGTCATATGCAAACTTGATGTTATCGAATTGCTTTTCCAATTCCTTGTAATCATCATAGCTTCTGTTCCAGTATTCTTCAATATGAGTGAGCAAAACCTTTTTTGAATTTATTCGTTTTGCCAGTTTTAGTGTTTCTTCAAAAGTATAAAGCGTAGTTCTTGAGATATGATCATCCGGATATTTAAAGTCATGTTTAAGGCCGTTTTCAAATATGCCTGGCTGAATTATAAGCAGATCGGCATCTTGTATTTCCTTCCTGCTTTCCGGAAATGGTTTTATATCGCATGGAGCATAAATTATCTTTTTAGAGTTTTTTTGAATTACATATACAAAAGCTGTCTGATTCCCACGGTCAACAGGAATGGCAGTTACCCGAACAGCACCCAATTTTATGCTTTTGCTATAGGAAATACAATGCACAAAACCACTTAAACGGTAAAAGTCTATTATTGAACCATAACATGACTGAATATTCCCGAGGCGGCCAAACAATTCTTCCGGCAAAACAAGTTTAATGCATTTACCTTCGTAGGCCCGCCATGTGCGAAAATCCAGAGTTATCTGTTCCACAACCCTGAAGCCTTCTACATGATCCGGGTCCAGATGTGTAAAAAGAAGATAATTAATCTGCTCTATGCCTGAACGGTTTAATTGATAAGCAATTTCAACAGGCGTATCAATAAGGATGTTCTCATCATGTATAAAAACAGAGGGGCCTGTTCTTCTATAAGGCCCCCCTTTTTCTCTTGCTTCACTACAAACCCGGCATTTACATAAAGGCTTTGGGATTATCATGCATCCGCCGGAACCAAGTATTGTGATATCCATTCTACTTATTTATCAGCTCCACGGAAAAGGACTGCTGGATACCGGAAGAAGTTCTCCCTTTTCATACCGATCAAAGCGGAAGGGTTTTAACAACTCCTGTTTTTCTCCCAAAATTTCCTGGGCCACCAGCTTGCCAATACCTATCATCTTATAACCGTGACTGGAATCTAATATCATATAGCAATTTTGTTTAAACACATCAAATACAGGGAAATTATCCGGAGTAAAGATTCCTAATCCGCCTGAAGGTTCATTTTTGTATAATTGATATTTATTTTCATATCGTTTTTGGCAATGTGCCAAAGCAGAAGTCCACATATGGGCAAATTCAGGGCCTACGATGAAATCCGGTGAATCGATTCCATAGGGATCAACGTTTATTTCATCTTTTTCTACAAGGTTCGGCATAGCGCCTCCCTGAATACCATTGAAATTACAATCGGGTTTATAATAGATGCCCCACATTTTGTCCGTGATCAGCGAACCGTCTTCACTGGAATACAGAGGAGAATTGCTGTCCACATGCATAACCGGGGGCATCTTACCCCACTTATCATAACCGTATTCCGGATCTACGCCAAGTGTACCTTCCTGAAGTGACAGATAAGTCCACATTTTCACATCCGTATGAATCTTTCCGTCTGTACCTTTAATATTTATTTTGTCCGGCATACCTATCATTTCCCAGAGCTTATTGCCCCATGGGCCCGGTCCGGCAATCACATAATCACATGAAATCTTACCCTTGTCGGTTTCAACGGCTGTAATACAATCCTTGTAGTCAAAACCTTCCACTTTGACTCCTGTTAATATCCTTACGCCTAATGCTTCAGCTTTGTCCGCAAGTCTGTATAAAGCACGGGCATTGTGAGCGTATCCTCCTCTTTTTTCGTGAAGGATCGAAGTTACGCCTTGTGCCTGCCAGTCATCAAATACATTTTTTTTCATGTATTCAAGGCAATCTTTTTCGCCTTCGATAAATACTGAATCATAAGAAAGCTTTTTCTGCCGCTCATATATTTGGGATACACCTTCATGCATACTTTCCGGCGAAATCTGCATATATCCAACAGGCCAATAACCATAACCTTCAACATCTTCATCCCATACATTTACGCTGTGCATCATAATTTCCTGCATAGCTGCCTGAAAATAATTATTCCTTATAACTCCACAGGCGATTCCGGATGCTCCGGCTCCGATAGCAGTTTTATCAAGAACAATTATATCTTTTCCTGACCCTGAGCCCCTTTTCTTTAATTCACCGGATAGATGAAAAGCAGTGCTAAGCCCGTGAATCCCCGCTCCTATAATAACGTATTTTGAATGCGTAGGAAACGCCATAAAATTTACCTCCTTAAGGTTTATTATCTATATAAAAAATTACGAATTGAGTCGGCAAAGAAAAAGAATCATATAAGAGACAAGTAAATATTGAGGGATTAAATATAACTGTCCGTAAGCCAAAATAGCTTTAGCTACAGCCAGAGCTAATAGCTAAAGCACAACTCTTGCGTGGGATTTTACTTTGCCGTAATAAAAGACTATCTTTAAAAAAAGCTAGGCCACCATGGTCTCTTTATCGTTTTCTTCCCGTTCATGTTTGCGATCACCGTCAACTGTTCCTGTAACCTTTTCTCTTTCTTCTGCAAAATCAAACCCGGTCCATATTCCTATAGATCCAAGAATTGAATCCTGGGGATGAAACTCGCGAAAAATCTTAAAATAATAGGCGGCTTCCCTGCTATTAATAACAGCAGTTGGATTTTCTTCTTTAATTTGTATATATTCATCTTCAGTAATCATTTTCTCAGCTAAAGATTCGCCAAGACTCTCACAACCTGCACCCTGTGTGTACTGAACCTTGTAGCGCCACAGTATTTCATCGGGCAGATAGTTAGTATCCTCGAAAGCCTTTCTTAAAATCCATTTTTCTATTTTTGCCCCATTATGTTCACGAATTTTCAATTCAGGAGGTATCTTCATGGAAAGATCAACCATAGCAGTGTCTAAAAACGGGACTCTGAGTTCAAGACTAAAGAGCATACCCATACGGTCAGCTCTTTGAAGATTAATATTATGAAGGTTACCGATACAGCGTCTGCCTTCTTCGTTTAGTTTGTCAATTGGAAAATTTTTCATATAATGATATCCGGCAAAAAGCTCATCAGCCCCTTCTCCGGTAAGTACTACCGTTACATAGTCCGCAGCACATTTACAGGTAAAGTAACAGGGCAAAGCACAACGGACAAGAGATGGATCATAACTTTCCAGTTTATTGATCACGGTAGGAAGCGCTTCATAGTACTCATCTTCAGTGAAGATGTATTCATGATGATTTGAACCGATATGTTTGGCTGCGATACGTGCAGCTTTTACATCATCACTAAAATTGCCATACTCATCTTGCATGCCTACGACAAATGTGTGCAGGTTGGGTATTTCATCAGCAGCTATAGCTGCCACCAGACTGCTGTCGAGACCACCACTGCAAAAAGAGCCTACCGGCACTTCAGGATCTGCCAATAAACGTTTTTTTACTGCATCAATGAAAGTCTTTCTTATAATTTCGCATGACTCCTCAATATCCGCAAGAATATGATCTTCAATCTCAGGCACCCGATAAAACTGTACAAACCCTTCTTTTGGAGTATAATAATGTCCGGCCGGAAATTCATGAACCTCATCCAAACCGGCATGACTCATTGCCCCTAATTCCGAAGAAAAATACATTTTTCCGTTCTGTATGCCGTAATAAAGAGGTTTAATCCCGATAGGATCTCTTGCCAGCATAAAATCATCACCATTATAAGCGGCAAAGGCAAACATTCCGTCAAGCTCTTTAAGGCAATCGGGCCCTTTTTCGCGATAGAGATGCAAGACGGTCTCGGTATCAGACTGGGTTTGAAAACTGTACTTTGAGTCAATTTTTCTTCTAAGTTTTCTGAAATTATAAATCTCACCATTACAAACAATACCTGAGTTTCCGTCTCTGCTAATGATAGGTTGATGACCCTGAGCCACATCAACTATTGAAAGTCTGGTATGCCCAAAGACAATGTTTCCGTTTACATGAAGTCCGCGATCATTGGGCCCCCTGTGAGGAAGTGCGTCCAACATACGATTAATTGTATCTACGTCACGTGTTCCTATACATCCTGCTATGCCACACATTGTTTTTCTCCTTTATTAATTTACAAATATTTTTCCGAAATTTGCCGTAGTAAGAGGATCATCCATATACATACCAAGCCCGATAGTCTTAATGGATTCCATGCCTCTTTCATCATAAACAGGCATCCTGACTTCCGGTGCGTCATCAGCTGTTACCTCTTGGGCAATTTCAATGCCTTTTTCAAGTTTAGCTATGGAAAAATCAATCAGATATCTTAAAAAAGAAAAGGGATGTCTTATCATATGCACCCCGTATTTTTTACACATTGCCTGTCCCATGCGGGCGTCATCAAAAGCCTTTTGAGTCAAATGCTCTTCATGGGTAGTGCCGGCGCTTTGAAATGTCGGCAAATCCAGCATCAGGTTAAGATGTGTCATTAAAATGTTTAACAGATTATGACTGACCAAACCGTAATTGGGATTATAATCTATCCGAGGATCAGCGATGGTCGGAAAACCTGCATGTATACAAGTTACACCGGGATTGAGTAATTGAGCGGCACAGATGCCAAAAAGCACTTCAGCATGAGTCATAGCCAGTGCCCCATTATAGGAATAAGAAGTACTGATGCCTCCCATGGGCATTGCTGATATAAAAACCGGCAGACCGGCCTTTACTACCTTCACAAAGTTTTCAGAAAAATTTTCATTAACCTCAAGAGGCGGACGGGTGAGGCAAAAAACAATCATGATGTTCTTTCTCTCTTCCCATAATTGTTTGGCGCGTTCCAGTGAGGCATCGCACGTCACTGCAAAATAGAGAGGTTTTGAGCAGTATTTATCCATAATGTTCATCTGTACTACTTCATTTTTCAGTTTTATAGCCCTGCCCATACCGGCTACAACATCATGCTCTTCAGCAATTTGTGCGATTTTGGCCACATGTTCGGGCGTAGGGAAAATACCACCTATTCCTTTTTCATCATCATAAATGTATGGGGCCGTGCCACCTATGAAAAAACTGTTTAAAGGAACAAAAAATTCATCAACACCGGGAGTTGTAGACAGACATTTTTCCACCAACTCCCTGGTAACATATATCCGGTCTTCATGCTGAAAAGCTAATCCTTCAGATTCAAATTGCCGGAAAGCATTCTGGATATCAGCCTGTTTGCAGCCTACACCCATATTTTCCAGTATCCAGAGAGCATCATCATGAGACTTAAGGAGCATCTCAACAGTATCAGCACCCAACAGATTTGTTGATTTATCTACCTGATCTTTTTTTAAATTTATCGAATTCATTTATCTACTCACTCCGGTTTATTATTAGATATGTAGGTTATATGATCTATTCATTTGATATATTTTATATCAATATTATTTGATTCAATATATTTTGTATTGAAACAATAACACTAAAGTAATGGATTGGATAAGTCAAGGTTTTTATCTTAAAAAAAGGATAGTAAGGTTATAAAGTAAGGTAAGAATAAATGAGAGATGTAGCTTTTTTAATCAACTTCAAGATCTTGAACATCAAGCATATTTGTAAGCATATTCAAGCCATTAACAATATGTTCAACTTCCTGGGGTGTGAGCCTTTTTACCCCGTCGATTATTTTTTGCTGAATCGGAGAAGGAGCGTTTTCAGCCAATGTTTTCCCACTTTCTGTAAGCTGAACCGTTATAATTCTTCTGTCGTGGGATATCCTTTGCCTTTCCACCAAGTTTTTTTGTTCCAAGCGGTCGATAATACTTGTTACGGTGCTTGAATTAACCATTATTATTTTTGCAATTTGTGAGGGTGGCAAAGGACCGTGCTCATTAAGAGCAAGCAAGCAGTTGACCTGGGCAGCGCTTATATTATATTTTTTATTAATCTCTTTATTGTAAAGTTCAGCTCCCTGCATAAGCCTTCGGATAGAATGAATTATATCTTTTTGTGAAGTTGTTGGATAAATATATTCCGTTTGGACTGAATTATTTTCAGACATTTGTTTGGGTTTCGTATTTTTTGGCATTAGTGATTATTGCCATAAGGCAATTCCTGCTCTTTAGGTAATATTGTTTATTGTGTTTGCCTGATCCGAATTAAATACTGACATTTAATTTGCATAAAAAAAACCGCGTTTGTCTCGCGGCCTGTTATAAAATTATTACAAGCAAAAAATATTATACTCCAAATTTAATAATTCAAAAAAACTACCGTTTATTTTTCATATGAATGTTTATAATTGTAATAACGATTTGAATTCTATGGTAAATATTTTCTATTTGTTTTAGATTATAGAAAGATCGATTTTGTGTGTCAAGACAAATAATGTAGTTAAAAATATTCTTTTCTTGCAGATATATTATTTCCCAAGCTGCCTGTCTGCTATATAACTATCAACAATTTCTGCCAGTTTGTCTTCATATCCTAAGAAGAAATGATCCGCTCCATCAATAACCTTTATATCAGCCGTGCCGTTTAAATTTGATACAAACTTTTCAACCAGTTCCGGTGGCGCAAATCCATCTTCGCTTCCCGTTACTGCAAGTATTAAATGATTAATTTTTAAATCAGTTTCAAATTTCATCATAGCCACAGGCGGTGATACCATAATAGATGAATTAACTGTAATTTGATCTTTAATTTGAGCATTAACCCATGTTCCGAATGAATAGCCGCAAAGATCAATTTGTTCCACATCCATTGTTTTTAAAAACTTATATCCGGCAATAATATCTTTTTGTTCTCCAATGCCATCGTCATAGGTACCGCCGCTTGCACCCACTCCTCTGAAATTAAATCTTAATGTTGCGTATCCTTTTTTTTGATATGCTGATTGGATTGCTTCAACAACATTATTATACATATCACCGCCATAAAGAGGATGCGGATGAGTGATGATAACACCATGTTTTTTTGTTCCCGGATCATACAATCCCTCTAATATTATATTGTCATCACTATTAATTTTAATTATTTCTTCAGACATGGATTATCTCCTTTTGAAGTTGATAGAAATCTGTTTGATCCAACAGCAGTTATTGCCATCCATCAGGGTTCCGGAGGTCTGTTTAGAAAAGCAAACCACTTGGCCCGTGGAGGACTTATTGCGGCAGCGGCTGAAAAAACCAGCCTCGTTTAGTGCCGAACATATCCGGCTGGCGGCAACAGAAATATTTTGATTATACAGTGTCCAGTGAAACGGAGTCGGGAAATCCTGGGGAGGAAACCGATAAGGGATAGCCGGGTGTAGATGACGGTTCATGTCCAAAATATTGTTGCAGGATCAATTTGAGCTCATATCTACGTTGTAAACATGATAATACAGCGCTGTGAACTTTTGTTTTCTATCCTTTTCTACCGCCTTTCGTATCCGTCCAAGCGCAGTTTGCACACCAACCCGGCCCTGTGTCCGGAGCGTGTTTTGCTCTGACGCATTCCCCTTGGTCAACCCCCTTTCCTCCATTGCCTCCGCAGATATATTACCTTTGTTGGGTGATTTTTGTAATTTTATGTTTGTCTTTTCTCTGCCCTTGAACATACAGCTTGAATCCCAGCGCATGTGTTACCTTCAAAATAGTTGCAAAGCTCGGATTCCCCTCACCGGAAAGTGCTTTGTACAGGCTCTCTCGGCACAACCCGGTGTCTTTGGCAAGTTGGCTCATTCCACGGGCGCGGGCGATGTTGCCAAGCGCTTTGGCAATGAAAGCTGCATCGTCGCCAGCTTCTTCCATGCAGGCCTCAAGATACAGGACCATATCCTCATCGGTTTTGAGATATTCGGCGCTATCCCATTTGCGCAACTTCAATGTCATGTTGTTCTCCTATAATTTGTCCGCCAGTTGTAGCGCGGTCTTGATATCCTTGCTCTGTGAAGACTTGTTGCCCCCTGCCAGTAGGATCACCAGTTCCATGCAGCGCTGTACGAAATACACTCGATAGCCCGGCCCATAGTGAATTCGCATCTCCGATACACCTTTACCCACCGGTGAACACTCACCAAAATTGCCATCTACGGCTCGGTCGATGCGCGCTTGAATGCGTGCTATCGCCCGTTTATCTTTCAGGCTGGCAAACCAAGCATCGAATGTGTCCGTAGTCTGAATACTAATCAGGATTTATGTTTGTAATATTTAGGATACAAATAGGCAAGGACTATTTGATACGGCTTGGTACTGGCAAGCCCAAAGCGGCGGATTAGCAGTGCGTTTTTTGCGACCGTCTCAATCCGGTTGTTGGCCCTACCGTGGCGTTTGTACAGAACTCGTTTTTATTATGTCTAAGATAGATCGAAGGTAATTCAGAGACGATGCCCTTGAGATTAAGCGCCGAATATTTTGCAATAGGGTAGCTAATCTGGAAAGTATGGAAATAAAGAGCATAATTCTCATGTCCCTTATTCTTCCCTGTTGAATAGAATTCAAGCAGGCTTGAGTGACACCATATACTTCTTTACTTCAGTTTGCCGGTTAAGGATTTTTCATGAACTAAGGATTAATTTTGAGTACTCAGCGGATCAAAAAACTCATTCGCAAGAGGTCTTATTCCTGCAATTTTTTCAAAATCATGATCTCTGTGCAGTAACAGAGCTTTTGCTTCCATTGCGATACAGGCAATACCGCAATCAATAGTACTGCTCACAGTAATGCCTGATTTTCGGAGTTCAAAATAAATTCTTGCTGCATGCCTCCAAGTATTTTCGTTAGCTTCAAGATAATACTGGCTTGATAAATAATCATCCAGGCGTTTCCATTCAAAGTCGTCTTTTGCGCCCTGAAGCAATTCAATTTGAATAAAACGACTGAACACAATAATTTCTGAAGCTGTTTTTTCACGAAAGGCTTGCACCATTTTGCCGCCTTTATCTCTAAGAATATGAATCCAGACCGAGGTATCAACAAGAATCATTTCTTGTCTTCCTCAAATCCTTATGGCTATATCCTTCATAAAATTCTATTGTTCCGGCTAATTCGGTAAGATCTTTTCTTTTTTTTAATTTAATATATTCCAGCAAAGCTTCATGAATTAAATCTTTTTTACTCCTCATTTGGCTGACCGAAAAAGCCTCTTCCAATAGTTCATCGTTAATATCAATATTAGTTCTCATAGCAAGCTCCATACACACATAATGTGTATAATATACGATTGGCACACATCGTCAACAAAAATATCATAACAGTAGATTATATATCGAAAATCGAACAAGGTAACAACCCCCTTAATATCCCTTATTTATTATCAACACCTAACCAGAAATTTTGGTCAGAATTCTTTATCCAAAAGTTTTAACAAACATCATAAGAGATGCCGATTTAACGTCAATGGAGGCCGTTTGGAAGAGCATGCAAATCCAATTTTCTAAAATATTTGACCGCGATGCAGTTGTTCCTAAGTTTGGTTGTAAACTTTCAACTCATGCAAAATCAAAGTTTCAAAACTTGAACCTTTCCAGAGAAAACTCAACGTCAAAGGTCTGGCCCAATTCCTCAAAAGAGAAGCCGCCTGCCGCCGAACTGATTAATTCAACAGTAAGGGGAAACAGATGTCACAGCTTGAATAGTGAATAGCTGTTGATATAATAGAAATTATTGCATAAGCTGAAATTAATGAATCCGCCTGACTGCTAAATATATCTGTTAAGAACTTCTGCCAGTTCATCTTCAAATCCGAATAAAAAATGATTCGCACCAACAATAACCTTCACAACAGCCATGTTGTTTAAATTTAATACTAACTTTTCGACTAAATCAGGAGGCGCAAATTCATCTTCGCTTCCCGTTACTGCAAGCATTATCGGACATAATCATCCCTGTTTTTTATCACTAACACAGTAAAGGCCTTTTCCTGTCAATGCCGGGCGAAAACACCTATTATCCGAAATACAGGCGGATTTTTCAATATCTCCGGATTTCCACCGGTTAATAAGATCAGGTTCTCTGATTAAAGGACGACACATGGATATATAATCCACAGCACCTTCCGTAATTATTTTATCAGCCATTTGATAAGAACGATTTCCTCCTACAAGAATAATTGGCACTGATATTTTTTCTCTGAAAGCTTTTGCCTCATTCAAAAAATATGCTTCCTTTTCTTCAGAATTTATTCCTTTGCGACTTGGGCTAAGCTTATCGCCGGTCAAAACTCCTCCGCTAAGCTCTACGGCATCTATGCCTTCGGATTCCAGCATTTTTCCAATTTTAAGTGAATCTTTAAGCTCAAGGCCATTTTCTATAAAATCAGCCACATTGATTTTCACCATTACAGGATAATCCGGCCCTACAACACTTCTTACAGATTTGAGCACATCTATTAAAATTCTTGATCTGTTTTCAATACTGCCTCCGTATTCATCGATTCGACTATTAAAAGCAGGCGATAAAAACTGACTTAACAGATATCCGTGAGCAGTATGAATCTGAACACCGTCAAAACCTGCTTTCTTTGCTCTATTAGCAGCTTCGGCAAAATCTGTTATAATTTGTTTTATGTCCGATACGGAAACAACCCGGTGAGGAACTTTAGAAGAATTTCCCATATCTGAAGCAGCGAGAGCAGAAACTTTGGTTAAATCCGTTCTGGCAAAAAAACCTGCATGAGCAATCTGTAACACAATTTTACCACCGTTTTTATGCACCGCATCAGCCATATCAGTAAGGCCTGGAAGTAAATCATCGCTATAAGCCCCGAGTTGCAAAAAGCTTGCCTTCCCTACCCTTTGGACATATGCATGACCGGAAATAATCAGTCCGACACCCCCTTTTACAAGATCAACCATACAATCTATAAGCATAGGTGTAACACTGCCGTCATCATTTGCCATACCTTCCCATGTAGCTGAACGTACAAACCGGTTGGCCAGAGTCATTCCATTAATTTGTGTTTCTTCAAAAAGCTTTGCCATTGCTTCCTCTCATTGCTTTAAGGGTTCAAGGATTCCAGGGGCCAAGGGTTCAAGTGAAATGATATTTTCATCTATCTCTTGAACCCTCGAATCCTTGAATCGTTTTATCTAAAATGATATTGAGCTAAAGTTTTACGTAGAACTGAGAAATTTATTCCCAATATCTTTAACTATTTCTTCTGCCTGCTTCATAATACGATCCAACAGTACTTTGCATGTCGGAATATCACGTATAAATCCCATGCATTGACCTGCCGCAAGAGTTCCTTTTTCAATATCACCGCATTTTTGCATCTCTTTTCCTACAAGGCCTGAAACATATGGAACAATATCTTCAATACGCATATTGCCACGGTTTTCTATTTCAAGAACCTTATCTGCCGCAGTATTATGAATAACCCTTTCGGTATTTCGCATAGAACGCATGATAAGGCGTGTATCAAGCTCACTGTGATTTATTAAGGCTTGTTTTATATTTTCGTGTACCGGAGCTTCTTTTGTTGCAACAAAGCGCGTACCCATGTTGATACCATCAGCACCAAGCGAAAGAGCTGCTACAAGACCGCGACCATCTGCAAAGCCGCCGGATGCAATGATTGGAATACTTACAGCATCTCTTGTAAGAGGTATAAGAATCAATGAAGTAACATCATCTTCTCCCGGATGTCCGGCCGCTTCAAAACCGTCAATGCTTATCACATCACAACCGATTTTTTCGGCCTTTACAGCATGTCTTACGGAAGTACATTTATGCACAACTTTGATGCCGCCTGATTTTATCTGATCCATATATTTTTCCGGATTCTGCCCGGCGGTTTCTATAAACTTTACACCTTCTTCTATACATACTTTAATATATGCCGGATAGTCCGGCGGGCGCAATGTAGGCAAAAAAGTTAAATTAATTCCAAAGGGTTTTTCTGTCATTTTACGACATCTTTTTATTTCTTCTCTTAAGCTTTCGGCATCAGGAAAAGCAAGAGCCGCCATAAATCCTATTCCTCCGGCATTAGCAACAGCAGATGCAAGTTTTGCACCTGCTATCCACATCATTCCGCCCTGAACAATTGGTCGTTTAATACCAAACAATTCGGTTATTCTTGTTTTTATCATAATTATTCCCCTGTTATTTGTACACTCGGCAAAGATATACTACACATATGAGCCAGATAGTTTATAAACATTTAGAATAAAGAGCCACTTTCAAAACGTTTCAGTTTGGTCAAGCTCAAGGCGGGCGAAAATTTCAACCACAGGAATACATTGAGTATTTCGAGGATTGAAATTTGAGCCCAACGCAGAGATCGGCCAAAATGGGGCGTTTTGAAACTGGCTC
>JAHITX010000039.1 GCA_018817425.1 Pseudomonadota bacterium | reverse complement strand
CTTATTGTCTAATCGGCATCCGGCCGATAGACAAATATCCTGTCCATCCTGTTGATCCTGTCTAAAACTTTATTAACAAAAAAGCAAAAGCATACCGGACAGGATTTACAGGATATGCAGGATTATTTTCAGACCACTCCAGAAGAGCGACCTTAAACATGCATCCGCTTCGCGGAGTTTGGTAAACATATCCAGTTACTAGTTACTGGCCCTTATCACTATTTTTCATCTTCTTGCTTTTATCTCTCACAGAGATCACAAAGTCACAGAGTTTTTATTACTGATTCTTTGAGAGAAGAATCAGTAATACTAATCAGCTTAACGGGAGGAGCCAAGAATATTTCAGACCCAAATGATGGGCTAACTGTTATATTTTTCTCATGAGTAAGCAGTGATAGACATTTTCAGAATTATCCTCTCAAAAATTCTGAAAAATCTTTGTGCCCTCTGTGGGCTCTGTGAGATGTTTATTCCTTACAGAATTTGCAGTTTATGATGTTGTATGGCTTATTGCCTGTACGGCTTCCGGCCGGCAAGTAAAATCCTGTACATCCTGTTAATCCTGTCTAATTAATAAACTATGTTTTCCTTTAAGCTCGACAACTCGAACAGTGGTTGGGGTTAATCATAGCTAAAAACAAATGTTTTTAACCTGTTTTATGCCAATTTAAAACACGGATACTTTCAAATAATTTGAAATCCTGAGTGTTACGTGTAACCAGAATCAGATCATTAACACTGACTATTGCTGCGATCTGACCGTCTACGAAAGATGGAGTATTTCCATGCAGGGATAGTTTGGCTCTCTGTTCTGCGTGCCATTTTGCTGCCCGCTCATCATAGGGAAGTATATCCATGTTTTTTAGTACGACATCTTCAAGATATGCTTCGAGCATATCACGCTTACGGGAAACCGGAAGCCGGAGATAGCCGTACAGAAGTTCATGCCATACCGGAGCAGCCGTTATAATCTCATTTTGATGTTTTTTGAGCATTGTCATTATGTGCTGGTTGGGATAAGCTTTCACAGGTTCGGATAAGATGTTTGTATCGAGCAGGTACTTTATCATAATAAGTCGATGTTCCGGCCTGATGAATTATCTCTGACATCATCAAATTCTTCGCCTGTGATAACTACATCTTCTTCTGCCATGCTTTCCCGCCAGGAATTCAAGGCATTATAAAAGCCTTCTTTTTTACTGTTAAGCCTTTGATAATCTTTTATTGATAATAAAACGGCAACGGGCTTGCCATGCCTGGTCAATTTAACAGCATGGCCGGTTTCTACAGAATGGATGATCGATGTCAGTTTGTTTTTGGCATCTACTATTGTATATTGTTCTTTCATAGTTATTACTCCCCCCGTTTGTTGTACAACAAGTACTTTCGGAAATAATAGCTATATTTATGGCCATTGTCAAGCCGTAAAAAAGTTTGTAAGGAACAAGCAAGGTTAAAAATGGCAGACAGGATTGACAGGATTATATCGGTTTCCGGTTACCGGTTACCAGTTGACAGTAAATTGATAAGCATAAAGTGTGTATAAACTTGTGCCTTGTATCTTTTAAATCTCTCACAGAGTTCTCAGAGTCACAGAGTTTTTTAAGAATTTTTTGAGAGGAAAAATTCTTAAAATGCTGACATGCTGCTATCGCAGGTAAGTTATATTTAAACGTTAATCAAATTCCTTTCTGCGTTTGTCTGCGCGTTAGTCGGCGGCTAATGATTCATGAGTTTTGTGCTTTCTCTTGACCCACTTGCCGTAGGTGATGGTTTATTGACTGTCCGGCTTCCGGTCGGTCAGGCAAAACATCCTGAAAATTTTAAAGGCGTTTGAGAAAATCTGCCGGATCTATTCCTGATTGGGACAATAATGCCCGAATAAGACCAGGAGCAAGTTCTTTATGATCCGGAATGGTTATTGTTGGCTTGCTTGAATGTTTCAAAATAATATGGCTACCAGTTTGACGGGCGAATTCATATCCATATTTTTTGAAAATTGTTACTGCCTTACGTCCGGATATGTTGGAATATTTACCCAACAGCGACTTCTCCTATAAAGCTTTCCTCAGGTAGAAAATATGATTTCTCGCCGTTACTTTTATCTTTTTCAACATCAAGATAAGCCTTGATTGCTTCCTTAATGTTCGTTTTTGCCTCCTCTATTGTCTTTCCTTGACTGACACAACCGACCAGATCAAGAGCATCAGCAACATAGCCTTTATAATCCGGATCATAATAGTAGTAAACTCTGTATCGCATATTAAATTACCTCGTCTTTAAGTTTATCATAAACTGCTTTGCTCATGGCTTTGTCAATAAATTTAATTATCATGTTATACTACCTTCTTACAGCTTGGGTATGTATTTGCCGCAGACAAGCGGGGACGTTCGCAGATATTATAAAGATTGTGTTTGTCTGCGCGTTAGTCGGTGGCTGAATATATTTACTGCAAATTAATCTCTCACAGGGTGCGCAGGTTTTGTCTCTCACAGAGTACACTGAGTCACAGAGTTTTTATTACTGATTCTTTTAGAGGAAGAATCAGTAATACTAATCAGCTTAACGGGATTAGCAAGAATATTTCAGACCCAAATGATGGGCTAATTGTTATATTTTTCTCATGCGTAAGCAGTGATAGACATTTTCAGAATTTTCCTCTAAAAAATTCTGAAAAATCTTTGTGCTCTCTGTGGGCTCTGTGAGATGTTTATTCCTTACAGAATTTGCAGTTTATGCAGAAATAATGCCATTCCCCTTACGAACCTACGAGCTTATTAGCTCCCCTGAATCCGGGCATTGTTGAGATAATTGCTCAAAATAAGAATCTTAATTTCCTTAATTCCAGCGAGTTTCTTGTCATTGGTTAAAAAAACATCTGCCTCTGCATATAGTGCTGTTGATATCTGAACCGCATCTACGGTTTTCAGATGGGGATATTTCCCTCGGAGAATACCTGCATTTTCGCCAATGGTTTCCGTAATAGGAAGCATTGTAAGATTCGGACCGTTTTTAAGATATATTTTAAATTGTTCTATCAGTTCGTTATTGCCTGTTTCAGCAGGTTTCGACAAGACTTCTGAAAGGGTCAGAACGGAAGTAAATGCCTGAATCATATATTTATCTATTAATTTAAATGCTTGTTTAGCAAGAGGCCCAAATTGTTCATGAGCCTCAATGAAATAAATTATAGGTGCTGTATCCAGAAAAATAGTTTTGATTTGCCCAAGTTCTTCGGGAAAGTTCATATACGCTCTTCCCTTGTCCGGTTAACATATTCCTGGGCATCTTCCCCTGACCATATACCTTTTCCAATTCCGTAAAGATCATTCCAATTCAGGGTTGTACCTTGTTTTGTCTGAACGGATCGGACCCATCTGGCAATGCGTTCGATCAAATGAATCTGCTCAGATACAGTTAATCGCATGATCTGGCTTTCTATTTTCTCTAATTTATTTGCTGTTCTCATAAAACTATCCTCACTGATTTTGATAAAAGTCTATTCTTTTACTAATATGCGGGTTGGCAAGTCGAAAAGTCAAGCTATTTCAGTAATACTAATCAGCTTAACGGGATTAGCAAGAATATTTCAGACCCAAAGGATGGGATAATTGTTATATTTTTCTCATGCGTAAGCAGTGATAGACATTTTCAGAATTTTCCTCTAAAAAATTCTGAAAAATCTTTGTGCTCTCTGTGGGCTCTGCGAGATGTTTATTCCTTACAGAATTTGTAGTTTATGATGTTGTATGGCTTATTGCCTGACCGGCATCCGCCAGGGGGAAGGCAGAATATTCTGTCTATCCTGTTAATCCTGTCTAAAAACCTTATTTCATAATTTTGCTTTTAATTTTAAAAATGGAATAACAGTTTTTAATTATCCGTGAATAGTTCTTCAAACTGGCGTGGTTTGATGATTTTTATTTTTCCATATTTCCGTAAGATCAATAAATCATCGTCACCTGTTACCAGATAGTCTGATTCTGACGACAAAGCACACTTGAGAATATTATCATCAGTAACATCGCGGCATGTTCTATTAATGGAAATTGAGGGTTGGTTGACTTCAGATGCTACTTCTTCAAGAAGCTTTATGGCTATTTCTATTTCCTGGTTTGATGCTTTGATTTTTTTCTGAAGAAATTTTCGAAATTCTTGCAAGATAAAAGGGCACAGAATTAATGAAAACTCATTGTGACGTGCCCTTAGTAGGAGTTTGGCACATAATCCTTCAGTGAGGAATGCAGCTATTAATACGTTAGTATCAAAAACCGCTTTCATGAAACAGTTTTGAAAACATCATCTTCCGTTATAAATCCGGCTTTCTTAGCTTTGACAGAAAGTTGTTTTCTCGTTTCCTTGAATTTAATTTCCCATAAGTATTTACTTAGTGACTCTTTTAAAATATCGCTTTTATTTCTTCCCGTAATCTTGGCGTAATTATTCAATTCCTTTGCCATCTGTTCCGGCAGACTCAAAGATAATACATGTCTCATTTTCCCACCTCCTGTATTACAATACACTGCAATGGCACTTTTTGTCAAATGAAACCATGGGTGAAGATGCTATCGAAATAGCAACTTGTCGGACAGGATTAACATGATTAATTTCAGGCCGCTCCGGAAGAGCAGTCTGAAGCATGCATCCGCTTTGCGGAGTCTGGTAAACACATCCAGTTACTAGTTACTGGTCCTTATCACTATTTTTCATCTTCTTGCTTTTGTCTCTCACAGAGATCACTGAGTCACAGAGTTTTTATTACTGATTCTTTTAGAGGAAGAATCAGTAATACTAATCAGCCTAACGGGATTAGCAAGAATATTTCAGACCCAAATGATGGGCTAATTGTTATATTTTTCTCATGCGTAAGCAGTGATAGACATTTTCAGAATTATCCTCTCAAAAATTCTGAAAAATCTTTGTGCTCTCTGTGGGCTTTGCGAGATGTTTATTCCTTACAGAATTTGCAGTTTATGCAGAAATAATGCCATTCCCCTTACGAACCTACGAGCTTATTAGCTCCCCTGAATCCGGGCATTG
>JAHITX010000038.1 GCA_018817425.1 Pseudomonadota bacterium | reverse complement strand
TTCCTGTGGTTGAAATTTTCTCCCGCCTTGAGCTTGACCAAACTGAAACGTTTTGAAATTAGCTCATTCAAATAAAACTTACCTGCGATAGCAGCATGTCAGCATTTTAAGAATTTTTCCTCTCAAAAAATTCTTAAAAAAACCCTGTGACTCTGAGAACTCTGTGAGAGATTTAAAATATACAAGGCACAAGTTTATACACTTTATGCTTATCAATTTACTGTAAACTGTTAACCGGCGACTGCAAACGATTTTATACTACAGGAAAGATACCGACTATGACTGAAAGCTATTTTAGCAAAAGAAATTTATTGTTTTCTGCGTTCATACTAATTGCTGTCTTAATGTGTTATTTACCTCTTAAAGAACTTCTTTCTACAACCTCCAACAGGGAATATTATTCTCATATACTTCTTATACCTTTTGTCAGCGGATATCTCATTTTTATTAAAAGAAAAGAAATATATTCTGATATATCGTATTCTTTCGGAACCGGTGGTATTTTTCTCCTTGCCGGAATCGCTTTATTTGCAACAGGACTTATTTTAAAAGCAAATCTCAATCAAAATGATTATGCATCTCTTATAACATTTTCTGCTGTAATATTAATTTCAGGCGCTTTTATATTTGCTTACAGCTTTTGCGCTTTCAAAAAAGCTCTTTTTCCGCTCTTTTTTCTTGTATTTATGGTTCCAATTCCAAGTTACTTAATGGACAGATTCATTTATTTATTACAATCAGGGTCTACAGAGTTTGCAAATTTTTTACTGACAGTCACCGGTGTCCCATTTTTAAGAGACGGCTTTTCCTTTCATCTGTCCAGCATGAGTGTTGAAGTGGCAAAACAATGCAGCGGAATCAGATCGGGCCTTGCGCTTTTTATTACCGCCCTTCTTGCCGGGCATCTTTTTCTTAAAACCGGACGCAATAAAATCATATTAGCTGTTTGCGCATTGCCTGTTACAATGTTTAAAAATGGAATCAGGATTATTACTCTGGCATTGCTGGGTAATTATGTTAATCCGATAATTCTTGAAAGTGATATTCACAGGGAAGGAGGAATCCCGTTTTTTATTGTAGCTCTGCTGCTGCTTGCACCGATTCTTTATTTTTTAAGAAAATCGGAGGGAAAAGGGGAAGGACAAAGCAAATAGGCTCTTCGCTGTTTTGTGATGGTAAACAGTTGCCGCATGTGTTATTGACGCAACGCATTTATTAACCAAGGTTTTTAGACAGGATTAACAGGATGGGCAGGATATTTTGCCCCACCGGCCGGAAGCCGGACAGGCAAGAAGCCCTTGCCTACGGCAAGTGAGACAAGAAGTAAACAGATAGAGGATAGGAACAGTTTCAAGGGATAAGACAAAAACAATATAAAAGCTTCACTTACCACCCTCCGCGATAGCGGATACATGCTTCAGGCCGCTCTTCGAAGAGCGGCCTGAAATTAATCCTGTAAATCCTGTAAATCCTGTCAGATAAGGTTTTTTTGTGGCCCTATGTTTATCAGATTGCATCCAAGGATGAGAGTTACCCACACGAAATAGCGAGGAACCACCAAATAATTATGAGCTTTAAGTATTGCTCTTTTTTTTCTCTTTCTTAAGTTTACGCCATTTCTCAAGTCTTTGCCTGATTGTTTTTTCATAACCTCTTTCGGTTGGAAAATAAAAAAGAACGCCTTCAAGTTTATCAGGCAGGTATTCCTGAAATACGTAATCTTCTTTATAGTCATGAGCATATTTATAGTCTTTGCCGTAGCCCAGATCTTTCATAAGAGATGTTGGAGCATTTCTGATATGAAAAGGAACAGGAAGCGCACCTTCGCTTTTAACGGCTCTTTGCACTCTCCCATATGAAGTATATACGCTGTTGCTCTTGGGTGCAGTCGAAAGATAAATTACAGCTTGTGCAAGAGCAAGTTCTCCTTCGGGTTGCCCGATAAATTTAAATGCTTCCATTGCGCTTACCGTAACGCTTAAAGCATATGGGTCGGCATTTCCGATATCTTCTGATGCAAATCTTATCATCCTTCTTGCTATAAAAAGTGGATCTTCACCGGCTGAAAGCATTCGGGCAAGCCAGTATAAAGCAGCATCAGGATCACTTCCTCTCATGCTCTTATGAAGTGCAGATATCAGGTTGTAGTGTTCTTCACCCGTTTTGTCATACAGCAAAGCTTTTTTCTGAAGAGCTTTTTCTATATCTGTAAGCGTTATATTTATTTCCCCATCATCTTTTTTCTTCTTTCCTGCCGCAATTTTAGCAGCTATTTCGAGGCTGTTTAAAGCCATCCTTGCATCACCATCCGATATTCTTACAAGATGTGATAATACTTCATCTGATAGCAAAAGGTTTAATTCTCCAATCCCTCTTTCCTTATCTTTAAGGGCGCCGTTAATTATCCGGGCCACATCATCATCTGATAGGGTTTTTAAAGTAATTACCCTGCATCGTGAAAGAAGAGGAGAAATCACCTCAAAAGACGGATTTTCGGTTGTTGCACCTATTAAGGTTATTAGTCCACTTTCAACATGGTGTAAGAATGCATCCTGCTGTGCTTTGTTGAATCTGTGAATCTCGTCAACAAAAAGAATTGTTTTTTGCTTAAAAAGTTTAAGCTGGTTTTTTGCTTCTTCAATTACAGCTCTTATATCTTTAACACCTGCAAGTACTGCTGAAAAATGCATAAAATAAGAACTTGTCTCACGGGCAATAATTCTTGCAAGTGTTGTTTTACCGCATCCCGGAGGGCCCCAGAGTATCATTGAAAAAACCTGGTCATTTTCTATTGCATGCGCAATCAAGGTCCCTTCAGCAACAACATGTTCCTGACCTGCAAATTCATTAAGACTTCTTGGGCGCATCTTCTCGGCAAGAGGCTTTGAGTCATTTCCTGCTTTTTCTAAGTTGTCTTCAAATAAATCCAAATTGTCCTCGAATATATTTATAATTAAGGTTCTTCTCCCAATTAGTTTTAGAGAAAGGGTCCAAGGGGTCCAGGATTCAAGGATTCAAGTGTTTGTTTTCCAGGGATTTGATCATCGCTTTTAGCATTCTCTCGATATCCCCGATCTCATCCCTTATTTCCTGAAGCCGATCTTTTTCCACATAACCCAAGTCACCAGATATCATCATTTGGGTTTCCAGTTCACAGACTGAACCATAAGCAATATATAGAAACCTGACATACTCTAAGGTTGTTTTTCTCCCATATCCCTCGGCTATATTCGATGGTATGGAAACAGCAGATCTTCTGATTTGTGAGGTCAAACCATATGTTTCATCTTTTGGAAAATGTTTCGTTACTTTATATATATGCAAACAAAGCTTATACGATTTTTGCCAAACGCTTAGCTCTTTATAATTTTTAAGCATTTCACTCGATTCCTTGAATCCTTGCCCCCTTGAACCCTTCATTTAGATCAACTCTTCTGGAGATGATCCATAAATCAACCCTATTTCTTTTTATGCCTGTCGCCGTCTCTTTTCTTGAAAACAAGTTTTAACGGTGTTTTATCAAGTCCTGTTTTTAGTCTTATCTGATTTATAAGAAATCTTTTATAAGAAAAATGAACCGCCTCAGGAAAATTCACAAAGAAAATAAATGTCGGGGGTTTAACTGAAACCTGGGTTGTATAGAAGAATTTAAGTCTTCTTCCTCTGTAAAGTGACGGTTCCGTTCTGCTAAGGGCAGATTCTAAAATCCTGTTCAATTCTCCGGTGCCGATACGAAATTCATACTGTTTATATACTTCATCCACAAGATCAAATATTTTTGAAACCCTAAGCCCTGTCTTTGCTGAAATTGTCATTGCCGGAGCATAACTTAAATATTTGGCGTCATATCTTAACTGCTCAATGAATTTCTTCTTTGTTTTCTCTCCTTTTTCTACGGTATCCCACTTGTTTAAAAGAAAGATACAGCCGCATACTCTCTCATAAGCGTAGCCCGCAATACTTATATCCTGATCCGTTATACCTTCCGAGGCATCTATAATTATAAGAGCAACATCACATCTATCAAGACTTTTTAAAGCTTTGATAATTGAAAATTTCTCAATCTTTTTTGATACTTTGCTTTTTCGTCTTATGCCTGCTGTGTCTATAATAAGATACTGCTTTCCTTTTATCTCAAAAACAGAATCAACGGCATCACGGGTCGTACCCGGCACATCGCTTACTATATGCCTTTCTTTACCCAGAATACAGTTTATTAATGAAGATTTCCCTGCATTGGGTCTTCCGATAACAGCAATTTTTGTAATATCCTGATATTTTTCGTGAACAACTTTTGGAAATATTGCGCAAAGATCATCGAGAAAATCAGAAACTCCATAGCCATGCTCTGCTGATAAAGAATATAGCTTTTCTAAACCAAGAGAATAAAATTCATATAGGTTGATCTCTTTTCCATCACCATCAATCTTGTTAACAACATAAAAAACAGGCTTGGTAACCAATCTTAACATCTGGATAATATCTGCATCAAAAGGAGATACGCCATTTTTTCCATCAAGCATCATTATGATTGCATCGGCATCATCTATTGATTGCTTTACGTGAATGCGAATTTTTGAATTAATATCATCTTCATCATCGGATGCAAACCCGCCTGTATCAACAAGAGTGAATTCAATATCATCCCAGACAGCATCTCTGTGCATACAATCTCTTGTAACTCCCGGGAAATTATCAACTATGGCATCTTTAGTTTTTGTAACCCGGTTAAAAAAGGTCGATTTGCCGACATTTGGTCTGCCGATTATAGTAACTATGGGTTTCATTTTATAAGGAGAATCCTTTTATAAATAATTTATGAAAATTCAATTGTGTTGTGCTTTCGGATCCGGATGAAACAACGAATAGACTACCGGAATAAGTACTAGTGTAATAAGTGTTGATCCGGCAAGGCCTCCCACAACTGCACGCGCCAGCGGAGCCTGTGCGTCGGCCCCCTCTCCTATGCCTAAAGCCAAAGGCATCAGACCCAGTATTGTTGTAAGAGTTGTCATAAGAATCGGCCGCAATCTGCGCCGACCCGCCTCAGTCATAGCTTCTTTTGTGCCCATCCCTTCCTTAACTAATTGTCCGGCCTGGTCAACCAGTAAAATTGCATTATTGACCACAATTCCTCCCAGCATTATACACCCGATGTATGACTGAACATTTAAGGTAGTATTTGTAATAAAAAGTGTAATCAGCACCCCAACTCCCGCAAGCGGTACGGACAACATAACGACCAGCGGATCACGGAATGACTCGTATTGACAGGCCAGCACCATATAAACAAGAACAAGCGCCAGGACAAGTGAAATTATAAGCTCGCCAAAAGCTTTTTGCTGTTCCTCAAAATTTCCGGCTACTATCAGATCATAACCGATGGGACGGGCAATTTTCTCCAATCGGGTTTTTACATCCAAAGCTACAGATCCAAGATCGCGTCCTGCCACGTTTGCCTGAACAGTCACATATCGCTGTTGATCCTTACGATCGATAAAAAGCGGGCCACGACCCGGTTTTGTGGCAACTATATTGTGCAGTGTAACCTGTTCTCCTGATGCGGTTGTCAGCGTAAGGTTCAGTACTTCGTTTAATGAGAGTTTCTCGGCATCTTTAAGCTGTACCAGAATACGATAGGCATTTCCCCCTGTGCGGTATTCTCCGGCTTTGGAACCGGCCACCGCAGTTTCTATCAGACGTGTCACATCCCGTACACTTAAGCCAAGATCGGCTACTTTATTCCGATCAACCTGAATTTCCTGCTGTGGGATACCGGCTTCAAGACTGGTCTGAACATCAGTAATTCCCGGCACGTCAGCAATCGATTCCGCCACGCGCTTAGCCAGGGCATTTAGCGTTGCAAGTTCATACCCTCGAATTTCAATGCTAAGTCCTTCATCACCTCCGAGAATACGTTCGAGCATAAACTGTCCCTGGGGTGCACGAACGCGTATCTCCATACCCGGAACACGACCTTTTAACTTTAGACGAAGGTCTTCGGCTATTTCCACGTTTGAGCGTGTCCTTTGGGCGGCCGGCAATAGAGACATGCGAATTTCACCTTCTGCCGCTTCATTGGCCCGCCATCCTGCGGCTCCCACACTTACAACCGAAGCCACCGCTTCAGGCACGGCAGGTTTTACAATCTTCTCCATTATCTTTGTTTGTTGATCTACCAATTCAAGTCTGGTTCCGATTTCCATCTTTCCATTGACACGGACCTCACCTTCATCACTTGGTGGAAGAAATTCACTGCCGATAAAAGGTAAAAAAAGCAAGCTCATACCAAGTACAGCTAAAGTCAGAATAACCGTAACCATACGGTGATTTAATGCCTTATCCAACAATTTAAGATAGGTATTAGTAAGGCCGGAAAGAAAATTACCGGAAGAAAATGCCAATTTTCCCATTCCGGTTTTATTTTCTTTTTCTAACTCCTTACTTGTGTTTAAAAATTTGGATGCCAGCATGGGAACCAAAGTTAGTGAAACCGCAAGCGAACATATGAGGGAAAAGATTATTACGTATCCCAGCTCCTTAAAAAGGATGCCCGAAACACCGCGGACAAACACCAGCGGCAGGAAAATCACTAATGTTGTAATGGTGCTTGCAACAATTGCAGCTGCAACTTCTAAAGTTCCTTTTACCGCTGCATCAGCCGGAGTCTCCCCGCTTTCGCTTCTGCGGCGGAAAATATTTTCTAAAACAACGATGGAACTATCAACCATCATTCCAACGCCAAGCGCAAGCCCACCTAATGTCATAAGATTGAGCGTAAATTTGCCGAAATAAATAAGAGCAAACGTAGCAACAATTGAGATGGGAATCGAAAGCGAAATAACTAAAGTACTTCTGATGTTTCGCAAAAAAAGAAGAAGAACAAGAATCGCAAGGCCGCCTCCATATAATACCGAGCGAGCCACATTTGCAATAGAGCGTTCAATGAAATTGCCCTGATTAATAACCGGGACTATATTGATCTGAGGAAATGCTTTGTTTACCGCTTTAATTTCATCAAGGATACGTTTGGAAACCTCAACAGTATTAGCATTAGCCTGCTTTCGAATGGCAACGCGTAATCCACGACCACCATTAACCCGTATGATACGTGTCAGCTTTTCATAGGTATCTTTAACTTCTGCAATTTGACCGAGAGTTACAACTGCATCTTCGCGCCGGACAATGACCGTATTGCGAATCTGATCAAGATTTGTAAATTCAGCCGGAGCGCGAAGCATTACCTCATAACGGCCCTGCTCAATCTTTCCTGCGGGAAGGTCCAGATTTGCGTCACGAATGGATTCAAGCACTCGGTCAAGCGGCAGTCCCAGCGCCTTTATCCGTTCAGGATCAAGTTCGATCCTGACTTCCCTGTTAAATCCCCCCCAGAGATCAACCTGCGCCACACCTGGAATGCGCGCAAACCTGTATCGAATCTGGACTTCTATCAACTCAGTAAGTTCTACCGGATCAAGATTACTGGAAATTCCCAGCAATACTACAGGGAAACTGGCAATGTCGAACTTTCGGATACGTGGCCTTACGATATCTTCAGGCAATTCATTGATTTCATCTTCCAGTTTGCCCTGAACATCGATTGCCGCAGTGTCGATTTTAGTACCCCATGCAAAGCTGACCCGAACCGTGCTGTTACCTTCCGAGGATGTGGATGTCATTTCTTCCACGCCGGGTACGGTAGCAACAATTTCTTCAATGATCTGGGTCACCAGCCGCTCCATTACTTCGGGACTGGCACCATCATATTGTGTGCGAATGGTCAGTGTGGGCAGTTCAATATTGGGCAACATGTCAATCTGCAGGCGGCTTAAGGAAAAGGCCCCCAGAATCACAACGATAAGAGTCACCATAGTCGTAAAGATCGGACGCCGAACGCTGAATCCCGGAAGGTTCATTTTAAATCGCTCTCCTTGGGGCCGGAAACACTTTTATGCTGATTGGAACCAACAATGATTGCTGAGCCATCTTTGATCAACTGCTGCCCAAGTGTCACGACCCTGCCGGATAACTCTTCCCCTTCCACCTGGACACGGTCTCCTTCGATGATACCTGTCTTTACCTCGTACCAGGCCACAGACTTACCGTCTTTGCTTACAATAAAAACACCCGTTTTATCATCACGAGTGGTTATGGCTTGTTGAGAAATGATCGTGGTCTCCTGCACCCTTTCCAAAACCACTGTGGCTCTAATAAACATGCCGGGTTTGAGACGATGCCGGGGATTTTCGATAATCATTTCTACCCTTGCCTGCCGGGTGGATTTTTTAAAAACAGGGGCTATGCGATCTATCTTGCCCAAAAACTCCTCACCCGGATAGGCGTCTGTAGTTAATGATATTATCTGGCCTGGCTTAAGACGTGCGTAGTCTTTTTCACTGACAAAAACAACCCCGATGATAGGATCGAGTTCAACAATCAACAGCAACTGTGCGTTTGCCGCAACAGTCTGGCCTTCATCGAGATATCGCTCTGCAACGATGCGATACTCGTTACCGCCTGTCCAGCCTGCCGTAACCTTGGTGTATCCGAGCCGGATATTTGCTGTTTTAAGCGATGAATTCGCCTTTATCACCTGTGCCTCGGCAACTTCGAGTTCTGCCTGTTTCGACATTTGATCCGCTCTGGCTGAATCGAACTCGGAACCGGACGCAATTCCGCGTTCGAGCAGAGACTCGGTACGCGCAAACTCCCGATTCGAGATATCTAAATTACTTTTTGCTCTTGCCAGATTGGCCTTTGCCACCAACAGATCAGCTTTTGCCTGGGCAACAGTTTGAACATATTCATCATTATCCAATTCAGCAATAAGCTGGCCGCGCTTAACGGTATCGGAAAGATTTACGAACAGCTTTTCAACGCGTCCGCTCACTTTAGGTGAAACAACAAACTCGGACAAAGCCTCCAGCGTTCCGCTAAAAGTCCGCCGCAAAACAATCGGCCCACGCTGAATCTGAGCCACCTCAACCGGCTGGGGCTGTACAGCCTTATCCTTTTCGCCGGATTCGGTCTTATCCCGAAACTGCTTGAAGAAAAATACGCTTAATCCCGCAATAATACCAAGCAAAATAACTGCAATAATAATTTTAGACCTGCCCGATTTCATTTCAAAACTATCCCCATTGGATATAAAGCCGTTATAAAGTAATGAGCCAGTTTCAAAACGTCCCATTTTGGCCGATCTCTGCGTTGGGTGAAAATTATAATCCTCGAAATACTTCATGTATTCCTGCGGTTAAAATATTCCCCCGCCTTGACCTTGACCAAACTGAAACGTTTTGAAAGTGGCTCTAATTTATGGTATTTATGTTATATAGGATTTTGCACTTTCGGGGTAAATATTGCAACCAAAATTGCTTGGGACTGATTACTTTATGGTTTATC